>JAEUQN010000092.1 GCA_016789725.1 Blastocatellia bacterium
GGCGTGTCAAAAATTGAACCCGACGAAGCACTCAAGCACGATCAGGTCGGCGTCGTCACAGGATTGGCTGTCACAGCCGCTGGCGGCGATGTCCTTTTCATCGAAGCGATTGCGATGAAAGGCAAAGGCGGCCTGCAACTCACCGGCCAACTCGGTGACGTGATGAAAGAATCCGCACACGCAGCGTATTCGTATGCTCGCGCCCGCGCCAAAGAACTCGGCATTGACGAAGAAAAATTCACCAATACCGATATTCACCTGCACATCCCCGAAGGGGCAACACCGAAAGACGGTCCTTCCGCAGGCATCTCAATGGCGACGGCACTGGTGTCCGTGCTCAGCAATCGCCCGGTGCGCAAAACCGTTGCCATGACGGGCGAATTGACCTTGCGCGGCAACGTTCTGCCCATCGGCGGGGTGAAAGAAAAAGTGCTCGCCGCCCATCGCGCCAAAGTCCACAAAGTCATCCTGCCGATGGCAAACAAAAAGGACATGGAGGATGTGCCAAAAGATGTCCAAAAAGAGATGGAGTTTGTGTTTGCGGAAGACGTGCGCGAGGTTTTCAAGGAAGCCTTGATGCCGCCAATTGAACGCGCCGAGCCGTTGCAAGAATCGTCATCGGCACCATCAGTCGGCCAGGCAGCATCCGATGCGTCGGCTTCATAATTTGCTATGGGATTAGCGCAACTACAACCAAGTTACACCGTCGAGGAATATCTGGCTCTGGAGCGAGCAGCCGAAGAGCGCAGCGAATACCTTGATGGTGTAATTTATGCGATGGCGGGCGAGAGCGAAGAACACGGCGATATTTCGGTCAACATTGCAGGCGAGCTTCGCACACAACTCAAAGGCCAAGATTGTCGCGCCCGGCTGAAAGATACCAAAGTGCGCAGCGGCCCCATTCCGAATCTGCGCAATGCAACTAAGGGTCTGTATTCCTACCCCGATGTCGTAGTGATTTGCGGTGAGCGGCAGTTTCACGACTCGCACCGTGACGTCATACTAAACCTAACCGTCATCATTGAAATCCTCTCCCCTGCGACAGAAGCATTTGATCGCGGCGAAAAGTTTGACCGCTATCAATTCTGGAATCCGACACTGAGCGATTATCTGCTGGTGTCGCAGGATCAACCGAAGATCGAACATTTCATTCGCCAATCCAACGGAAGCTGGAATTACGCCGTGTATCGCGGCCTCGCCAGCCAAGTCGAAATCAAATCCATTCAATGCACGCTGAAATTATCAGAAGTGTATGATCGCATCGTGTTCCCGCCGGAAAGCGCAGATAGAATTTCTCTCACTGAAGCGTCAGCGCCAAAACGCCCAATCACAAAACGCAGGACCAAACGGTAACGCTCTCGCTGCCATCAGGATAGCCGCGATAAACTGATTTGCGCGATAAACAACGCGGGTCTGGGGCGACGGTGTATCTGTAGTCGTGAACTCCTCCTTAAAAATCTTCTGCCTTCAAAAAAGCTCCGTTGTTTTTTAGCCGTCTCTGTACTATCGTAATCTCCCACGCTCAATTTACTGATAACTTATAAGCTCTTTATGTTTTTGACTAAGTATTTATAGGCACACTATGAGCAATAACCCTTTAAAAATCCGCCAAGTCCATCACAACGAATTGTATGTCGGCAACGCCAAGCAAGCTGATTATTACTATCGCAACGCGTTCGGCTTTGAGCGCATCGCGTACACCGGCCTTGAAACCGGCAACCGCGAGCAATGTTCGTATGCCCTGCAACAAGGCACGTTTCGATTGCTACTGACGACGCCGTACACGCCGCTGGATCGGGCGAGCGCGCATATCCTGAAACACGGTGACGGCGTGCGTGATGTGGCGCTTGAAGTAGACGACGCAGATGCGGCGTATGAAGCAGCATTGGCGCGCGGCGCGGAATCGGCAGTTGCGCCGTACACAATCAAAGGCCCACAAGGCGAAGCACGGCGGGCAGCCGTCAAAGTTTATGGCGACACGATTCATTCGTTTTTCTCGAAGCACAATTACACGGGGCCGTTTATGCCCGACTTCGTGGAATCGAAAGCGCCGGGACGCAATGCCGGATTGCTGCGGCTGGATCATTTTGTCGCCAACGTTGAATTCGGCAAGATGCAGTTTTGGGAGGATTGGTACAAACGCGTTTTTAATCTCGAACGGTTTATGACGTTTGACGACAAAGACATTTCGACCGAATTTACCGGCCTCAACAGCGTCGTGATGGCGAACGAATCGCGCAGTATCAAATTTCCGATCAACGAACCCGCACCCGGAAAGCGCAAAAGCCAGATCGAAGAATACACCGATTTTTATCAAGACCCCGGCGTGCAACATATCGCCCTGCTCACGACCGACATTTTGACCACGATTCGGCAATTGCGCGCGAATGGCATTGAGTTTTTGGAAGTGCCGGATGCGTACTACGAACTGCTCGGCGACCGTGTGGGCATAATTGACGAAGACATTGAAACCTTGCGCGATTTGCGGATTTTAGTAGACCGCGATGACGAAGGCTATTTGCTGCAACTCTTCACCAAACCCGTCGAAGATCGCCCGACGCTCTTTTTTGAAATCATCCAACGCAAAGGCGCACAAGGCTTCGGCAAAGGCAATTTCAGAGCATTATTTGAAGCCATCGAGCGCGAACAGGCACGACGTGGAAATCTTTGAAATGGAGAGTTGAAAACTATAAGGTCTTTGAATTAAGGGCTCATTTTTAGAATGAATGGAATTCGCAACAACACATCGAAATCACTGTGGATATTGATTGCGGTCATTGGCTTGCTCGCCATCGCGGCGTTCTTTCTGCTACAACAGGCCACGCGTATCCCCTCGCTCGTCAACAATCAAACGAACATCACCCATTCGCTCGTCATCGAAAAAGTGCAAAGCGTCGCCAAGCTGGTTTCCAGCGAAACAACCATGCGCGATGTCGTCGTATTTGAAGATACGTGGTACGGCTCAACGAAGCGTTCGTTGGTTGTCGTCACCGGCAAGTTGTTGGCGGGGATTAATCTGGAACGCGGCTCAGACGTGAAGATTGATGAGGCAGCCAAGAAAATCAAAATCTCACTGCCGAATGCGAGCATCATGGCGGTGGACATCGTTGAGATGAAAACGTATGACGAGCAGCGCGGGTTGTGGAATAGTTTTGCCCCCGCTGACCGCGATAAAATTTTCAAGCAAGCGCGTCAACAAATCGAGGAATCCGGCAAACAGGGCAAGCTGCTTGAACATGCAAATCAAAGTGCAAAGCAGTTGCTGGAAACAATGTTCACGCGTGATAGTTACACGGCAGAAGTAAGTTTTTACGAGCAAATGCCGTGAGGAAAATGCGATGAGCGACGAACGCAAATATCAATCAGGCTTCGGCAATGAATTTGCTACGGAAGCGATAGTGGGGGCATTACCACAAGGGCAAAACTCCCCGCAAAAACCGCCGCTCGGTTTGTATGCCGAACAGTTCAGCGGCACGGCATTCACCTCGCCGCGCGCAATCAATCGGCGGTCGTGGATGTATCGCACGCGGCCTTCAGTACTTCACAAACCATTCCAACCCATCAGTAACAACTTATTGCGCACCGCACCGATTGATGAAGTGATTGCGCCGCCGAATCAATTGCGATGGAGTCCCATTCCCTTCCCTCTGGAACAAACGGATTTTGTGGACAGCCTGATTACGATGGGTGCTTGCGGCAACGCGGCGATGCAGAGCGGCACAGGCATTCACATCTACGCGGCGAATGCCTCGATGCAGGATCGTTTTTTCTACAATGCTGATGGCGAAATGCTGATAGTGCCAGAGTTGGGCAGACTGCGATTTCATACGGAAATGGGAATTATTGACGTCGCTCCCGGTGAAATCTGTGTGCTGCCGCGCGGGCTGAGATTTCGCGTCGAATTGCTCGAAGAAAAGGCGCGCGGGTACATCTGCGAAAACTACGGTGCGTTCTTTCGATTGCCGGAACTGGGACCGATTGGGGCGAACGGGTTGGCAAATGCGCGCGACTTTCAGACGCCCGTGGCGGCGTACGAAGACCGCGAAGGCAGCTTCCAACTCATCGCTAAATTTGGAGGCAATCTGTTTGCGGCTGAAATCAATTATTCGCCATTGAATGTCGTTGCCTGGCACGGCAATTATGCGCCGTACAAATACGACCTCGCACATTTCAATACGATCAATACTGTTTCCTACGATCATCCTGACCCTTCGATTTTCACCGTGCTCACGTCCCCTTCCGATACGCCCGGAACAGCGAACGTGGATTTTGTGATCTTCCCGCCACGCTGGATGGTTGCCGAACATACTTTCCGCCCGCCGTATTTCCATCGCAACGTGATGAGCGAATTTATGGGGTTGGTCTTTGGACAATACGATGCTAAGGCGGCTCAGGATCAAGCGGGAGGGTTTGTGCCGGGTGGCGCAAGTCTGCACAACTGTATGTCGGGACATGGCCCCGATGCGACGAGTTTTGAAATGGCTTCCCAAGCGGAGCTAAAGCCGCACTATATTGCCGACACCTTGGCATTTATGTTTGAGACGCGCCTGGTAATTCATCCCACAACATTTGCGTTGAACACCGAAGCATTGCAAAATGACTACTGGCAGTGTTGGCAAGGGTTGCAAAAGGTTGTTGTACCGGAGGTGGACTGAGCCGGTGGCGAATCTGAGCAATCTTTTTTATCCGCAGGCAGTAAGCTTCGGTACACGGCTATGAACTCAATACGGATTCTGCTTGATGGGGTGATAGACTACGCCGGCCTCTTCCCCCCAGCTTCACTGGAAATGCCCGCCGCAGTGCGGAACTACGCGAAATACCTCGCGGGGCCAAACGCGTCGCTATTAGGGCGCTTTCTGGTTCCGGTTCGACGGCTTGGTGAATTTGAAGACGCGGCAGCTCATTGGCTACCGCGCGGCAACCCTGTCTACCCCTGGCGACTTAGCGCTATTGGCAGCGGCAATTTGATTCAGGACCTGGAAGAAATTGTTGACTTCAATCTCTTTCACGCCCGCAACGAAAATGCCGGAGCGGCAGTCGTAGACACCTTGGAACTCAAGGTCGAAACCGTCGAAAACATTCAACGGGCGATGTATTTGATTCCACGCTCGCTGACCACCTATTTTGAAATCCCAATCACAACTGATCCTTCAGATTTGCTCGAAGCCATCGCATCGGCTCGGGCGCGCGCCAAAGTCCGCACAGGAGGCCTCACCGCCAAGGCATTTCCAGCGTTGAATGATTTAGCGCGCTTCATCAGCCAATGTGCTGCCGGACGCATTCAGTTTAAGGCCACTGCTGGATTGCACCATGCAATCCGAGGTAATTACCGACTAACCTACGATCAAGAGGCCGAAACTGGAACGATGAATGGGTTCCTCAATATTTTGCTGGCGACAGCTTTTGCGCGCTTTGATTTGAGCGAACCAGACATCCGCGAACTATTGGCCGAACAATCGCCCGCCGCGTTCAGCTTTGACGAAGGGGGCGTTTTATGGCGACGGCAACGACTGACCACTGAGCAGTTGGAACTGGCACGCAGGCAAATTGTAACCGCCATCGGCTCTTGTTCTTTTGATGAGCCGATTGACGATTTGCAATCGCTGAATTTGTTATGATTTACCCCCTCAACGAAACTCACGATCCCCGGTTGACGAGTTGGGTCGAATCCGCCAACGATCCAAACACAGACTTTCCGATTCAAAACCTGCCGCTCGGCGTGTTCGCCTTGGGCGAGGACGAAATGCCGTGCATCGGCGTCGCCATTGGCGATCAGGTGCTGGATGTAAGTGCAACCTCGGAAGCTTTATGGGCGGATAACTTGACCGATGTCATTGCTGATGCCTGTGCGCTGGAATCGTTGGAAATGTTGATGCTGTGGGAGCCGGAAGTCTGGTCAGAGTTGCGGTTGCGCCTGAGCCGTTTGTTGCGCACCGGCAACGAGGATCGTTTTTTGCTCGAAGAATACTTGCACCCAATGAGCGAAGTGCAAATGACACTGCCGACCGCGATTGGCGATTACACAGATTTTTATTGCAACCTGCATCACGCGACCAATGTCGGCAGGATGTTTCGCCCTGATAATCCATTGCTACCGAATTACAAACATCTCCCCATCGGCTATCACGGACGCGCCTCGTCCATCATCATCAGCGGCACGGATGTTCGCCGCCCGTGCGGGCAAACCGCTGGCGACGACAACCAGCCGACCTTTGGGCCGAGCAAGCTGTTGGATTATGAGGTGGAAGTCGGCTTTTTCGTTGGGCAAGGCAACCGACTCGGCGAGCCGATCAGCCTGGAAAAAGCCGAGGAATATATCTTTGGCTTATGCCTCGTCAACGATTGGTCCGCCCGCGATCTTCAACGTTGGGAATATCAACCGCTGGGTCCGTTTCTGGCAAAAAGTTTTGCAACTTCGATCTCACCCTGGGTCGTCACCTTGGAAGCTCTCGCCCCTTTCCGCGTGCCTGCGACGCGACGCGCCGAAGGCGATCCGCAACCACTCCCTTATTTGTTTTCGACCAATAATGAAGCACATGGCGGTTTCGATTTGCAGTTGGAAGTGTTGCTCCATACGCAGCAAATGCGGACGCAAAATATTGCGCCCCTCAAACTCAGCCACGGTAATTTCAAAGAGATGTATTGGACGTTCGCGCAAATGTTGACCCATCACGCCAGCAACGGTTGCAACCTGCGCACGGGCGATCTCATTGCCAGCGGCACCGTTTCCGGGCCAACAAAAGACGCGCGCGGGTGTTTGCTGGAATTAACGTGGCGCGGGACGGAACCGATTGCCTTGCCAACGGGCGAGACGCGTACGTTTTTGCAAGATGGTGACGAAGTGGTTTTACGGGGCTTTTGCGAACGGGAAGGGTTTCGGCGAATTGGTTTTGGGGAATGTCGCGGCGTCGTGTTGCCAGCCTAAAATCTATTTGTCTTTGATAATCACTTTGCTTTTGGGGTACTTCATCTTCATCCCGCTTTTCTCAATAATCCAACTGCCATCTTCTTTGTCGTTGGCAACAATCACCCCCAGAAAATTGTTGGAATTCACGCCATAAGCGAATTTGCCAAGATTCGGATCAGGCCGCGAAGTGCCGGGCTGATACCAAAACATTGCAACGATCACGCCCAGGACGATGGCAAAGATAAAATGCTTGAGCAGGCGCGTGAAGAATTTGAAAATCATCCACCCAATGATGAGCAGCACGACCACGCCACCGGCGAGAAAAAGCGAAGACTCCATAAATTTAATTGTGTCAGGTTAGATGTCGGATGAGCAAAGTAGCCAGGCCGAGGAACGAAAGAAATCCGCCTACATCCGTACACGCAGTGACAAAAACCGTTGAGGCTAAGGCGGGGTCGGCTTTCAATCGCTTCAACACGATAGGAACACCTGTCCCAACAATCCCGGCGATCAACACGTTATTCACCATTGCCAACGCGATGATGCCGCCGATCAACCCCATTTTCAGAGTGGGGCCATACCAGAGCCAAACGATGACAGCGGCTACCATTCCAGTCAGGAGACCATTCGCCAGCCCAACCATCGCTTCCTTAAAAATCACCCGGCGAGCGTTATCCCAGGTGACTTCGCCCAACGCCAGACCGCGCACAATCACGGCCAGGGTTTGGGTCGCCGCATTGCCGCCAATGCCAGCGACAATCGGCATTAGCGCAGCCAGCACGGCGACTTTTTCAATCGTACCAATGAATAGGTGAACCACCGACGAAACCAAAATCGCGGTTGCCAAATTAATGAGTAACCACGGCAACCGCAATCGCACGGAACGAATCGGCGCGCTCAGCGCATTGTCATCAGAGCTGACACCGGCGAGGGCATAAATGTCTTCGGTCGCTTCTTCACGAATCACGTCCAGCACGTCGTCTACGGTGACCACACCGACCAGCTTGTTCTCTTCGTCTACGACGGGAACGCCAAGCAAATTATAACGGGCAACGATGCGCGCGACTTCTTCCTGATCGGTTTCCGTGCGGACGCTGATGACGTCCGTATGCATGATTTTCTTGAGCGGCGTAGTCGGCGGCACCAGCAACAATTGCCGCAAGCTGACGACACCGACCAAATGGCTGCGGTCATCCACAATGTACAAATAAAACACCAGCTCAATATCGCTGCTGGCTTTTTGAATGGCGGACACTGCTTCGCCTACGGTCAGGTCTTCGGTGAGCGCGAAGACGTCCGGCGTCATGATACGTCCGGCGGTATATTCAGCGAAGCTCAGCAATTCCTGCACATCGGTAGACGCTTCGATTTTCATCAAATCGAGCAACCGTTCGCGTAATTCCGGCGGGAATTTTTCAAGAAAAAGCGCCGCATCGTCCGAAGGTAGTTCCTGCAAAACTTGCGCGATGTCTTCGGGCGGTAAGGCATTCAAAAGATCAAGGCCTTCTTCAACGCCGAATTCGCTGAGACTGGCGGCGGCGAGTTCCTTATCATTTTGCGAAAGCACCGCAAAGACGGCGTGCCGATCCAATTCGTTGAGGCCGTGTAAAACCTGCGCGACGTCCGCCGGGCGACCTTTGTGCAACACGTTCATCACCCGCTGCGTCGCGCCGCGCCGGATCAACCGCCGCGCCGAATCAAGCATCAATGTGACCTTTTGTGATTGCATAGTTGGACACTAAAAAGGACGAAAGATTGAATCTACTTCTCTTTCGTCCTTCGTAATCTCTGACCGGATTGGAATACAAATTAGCGTGGTAGAAAGTACAGCACCCAGGCAATGCCAAATCCGATGCCAACGAAGGACCCGAAGACTTTCAGGCCGTAAAGAATGCGCTCGCGCGTGTCGTGATGTTCTGAAGAAAGCGCACCAAAGGCGATGCCGACAAGTCCGCTGAAAACGACGAGCGCCGTGAAATGTGTCATTGCTTCCTCCCAATGGCGATGTCGAAGGCATCCATTGCAGCCAATAAATTCAAGGCTCCGGTGACCGCCAGAAAAGTGTTGCCATACTCCGCCGTTTGCATTGCATCCTGCGGCGTGAAGCCAAACCCCGTGGCTAAGCACAGAAAATACGGCAGCCCCATTCCCATATTCAGTACCGTGTACACATACGACAATTTGACTTCGGCTATCGGCGTAAAAATATGGCCATTCATCACCAGCCCCAACACGAACATCGCAGTCAGGCTCAATGCCAGCAAGAGGCCCCGGCCCCACCGACCAACGACAAAATGCCCAAGCCCAGGAAATACCATTGCGGCCAGACAAGCCAACGCGGTGCGCGCCGGAGATGTGGCAGGAGCTGATTCAGTAATTTTTTCTTGCTGCAAACTTCTTTACCGCCGATCTTTGGGGTGTGAAAACAAGCTGCCATTCTAGGAATGCACACAGGGGCTGTCAAGAAGGGGGGAAAATAGTGTGAGAATTACCAGACACGTTGCACCAGCCAGCGTCCCGCCATCACGGCGACTAAGCCCAAAACAAGCTGGAGGGCAATATTGACGAACACCAGCCAACCCGTACCACCACGCCACAAATTGATCGTTTCATTGCCAAACGAGGAATAGGTAGTGAAGCCGCCCAGAATGCCAACGAAAATAAACGCGCGCGTTTCCGCCGAAAAAATGTCGTGCGTCTCGCCCAGTTGCGACAACGCGCCAATCACGAAACACCCGATCACATTGACGGCGAGCGTGCCGAAAGGAAAGCTGCTGCCACTGGTTTGCTGAACGAAATTACTGAGTAAGGCGCGCGCGATGGAACCGAGAAACCCGCCTGTGCCAACGAGAAGAAGTTTGGTCATAGTCTGAATCCTGCGTTGTAATTTTTCAGACTAGACATTTCACCGCAAAGGGAGAAGGATGCAAAGAGGCAAAGGGGTTCGATAAAATTATTTCGCTTTTGCCCCTGTTTTCCCTTCCCACTTTGCGGTAAATCAGATGACCGCTTATTGCACTCGCAACAACACCTCATTGCTCATCTGATCGCCGATTTTAATGACCATCGGATAGACGCCCGGCTTCAAATCTCGCGGCAATTTGATGTTGATTTGATCAAGTCCGAGAAATTCCGGCTGTGGTCCGGCGTAGAGGACTTCAACGGGTTGCCGATTCACTTCGACAATCACCGTGTTGCGTGGTGCGGCGGCTTCGTTCACGAATTCCAACGCTTTGCCGCCTTGCAATTGATTCGCAAAACGCCAGCCCGTGCCAAAGAGCGAAACATACACATCCCGATTCGGGTCTTGTTTCGCAAAGCCGTGCAGGAAGGTTTCGCCGTCGCTGGTCGCTACTACCGCAGCTTCGCCTTTGCCGTTCTGCTGTTGCGTGAAAATCGCAGGCGCGTACGGTTGAATCGTGACTGAACCTTGCGAAACTTCGCCGCTGGAGGCAGTGATGGAAACCAATGCTTCGCCGGGCGCAACTTCTTCGGGCAGATAAAAATTCACTTGATCGAAACTGCCATCAGCGATGCTCGCCGCGAAAAATAAAGGCGTGCGATGAATGCGTCCGAGGCTGTCGAGAATTTCCACGGTGGTGCCGTTATGTTGATACAGCGAAGACGATGGATTGATTTGCGCAATCGGTCCGGTCAGTTTGGTTCCGAATGCGCTGCACAATCCGCCGGGCGTCAGCGTCGGCAAATAGTGCGCCGAGGACACGACGGCTAATGATCCGGCCAGTTGTAAATCCTCTGCCGTCACATCCAGACTCGCGCGATTTTGCACGTCCGTCGCAACTATCATCAATCGCATAGCCGCGCGGCGTTGAGTAGCCAATGAATCCGGGACAGTCCAATCAAACGCGGTGGCCGTGTTCGGTAATTGCGCCAACACCGTCGGATAGCTGACGCCGCCGTCGGTGGAAAGCCGTAGCTCATATTTGGCGACTGAGTTTGGCGCGTCCGTTTCCCAGGCGATTCTCGTTGCGCGACCAAGCGTCAGGCGTTGGTTGCTGACGGGCGATAACAAGCGAACGCGCGGCGATTGCAAATCTGCCAGTACGATGATGTCGAGCCGCGTTTGCAGTTGATGACTGGTATTCACGCCACTGATGACGATTTGAAAAACAGTTCCGGCCTGCGCGGGTGCGGGCGTAAAAACAACTTCGCCGGAGTTCGCGTCAAAGCTCGCATTGGTGGGCAAATTAGCGACGGTCAAACTCAGCGGCAAGCCTTCGCCATCTACTTTTCGCACCGCAACTCGAAGCGTTTGCCCAACCTGTACGGTCCGCGTGGTACCGTCTTCGAGCAATGAATTGGAAGCTGTATCGGTGCGGCGAGGAGAAACGATAGCGCCCATTAAATCGGGCAGATACTCCGATAAAGTCAGCCCTGTTTGTCCGTAAACCTTAGGCGAATTACCACCGAATTGAAACGCGCGAAAATTAATCAGCGCGCGAAAATTGGGATCAACCGCCTGACCATTTTCTGTGTCTCGATAAAACGTGACGTCGCGGAAAAGTTGGCGCGCAACCGCCCGTAAATCGCTGCGATTCGTGATGCGCGCAGCAGCCGTCAACACCGGCAAATTCATCATGGCAATTTCGTTGCCGGGGGCTTCCAACTGACGGGTTGGCGACCAATTCAACTCCGCGCCCAACGGTTGATAAGTGCCTGCTGGCAACTTCTTGCCCCCTTGCAAAACGGCTTGTGACCCGGTTTTGCCGAGCAACCAATCAGCGACGCGCACGATGAAATCGGCGACGCGATTGTCATTGGTTTCGCGCCAGTATTCGATGATACCGAGCTGGCAATAACCCGCCCACATAAACGGCTGAGTAATCGGACCAATGCCGGAAGTTTCCGGGATGAACCAGCCTTTCTTTCCGGCTTTTTCTTCCGCGTCCATCAACAGGTAAACCGATTTGCGTGCCGCGTTGAAGTAGCGTGTTTCGCCCGTATATCTCCACGCGGCCATCAAACCCAAAGCAGGCCAACCGAGCCAGCGCGATTCGTTCCACTTCAGCGCGTTGTCTGCCGTAAAGTCATATTTCAAAAACCGCGCCAACGCCTCACTTCCTTCGCGCGCTGAATCGCCTACGGCTTCGTCACCGGTCAACGCCCAATGCAACCACAGGCCTTCGATCCAGTTATGCGTGAGCAGCGGCAACACATCAGAGCCATGATCCCCTTTTTCATAAAACGCGACGCCGCGCATGTTGTAGGCACCTTCTCGGTCCCAGTAATCATTGGCGTGGTATTGCCCCCAATCAGCCCGATAACGCGCCATCTCACTGCCGGCCTGAAACGCGCGCGCGTCACCAGTGCGCAGAAATTCGCGCAGCAAAATGAATGGCAAATCGTAATGCGCATTCGCATATCCGGCAGCCCACGCCAAATCGCCGAAATTGCGCCAGCCCAGATTTGCGCCCATCTCATTGCGCACGCGATATTCGTAAATGGATTGCGCCGGATTGCGGTCGTTGCTGTCACTATTTTCAACCGCATAACTGACCGCCAAATGTCGTTCGGCGCGCGTCGCGGCTTCGGCCAATTCGCTGTCAGTGGAAAACTGTTTAGCCCAGTCTCGCTTTTCAATCATCAACGGACGAATCGCACCCGTACGAGCCACGTACGCTGGATCAATGCTGGCGCGCAGTGAATTCGTGAGCGCGGTGGCATTTGTCGTATTGCGCCCCAGATAAAAATCTGTCGTCTTCGCGCGTGCGCCATCGAATTGATAATCGCTGCCGAGATCGGGCAAGACATCAAAGCGCAGGCCCTTCGCATCCGCACTCAGCGCCTTGGGATAGTTTTCAGCAAATTCAGGCACAGCAATTTCAAATGTCCCTGCGCTGAGATGTGCAGCATTTTGACGAGCCGCTACTTTGGCATTTGCGTCCGCATTCTCAGTCACGCGGATTTGGCTGTTGCCTTCGGCAATCGTCGGGACCATCGCCGACAGACTGCGCAGCAAAACGTGTTGCGTGTACGGTCCTTCCTGCAATCGCACTGCGCCAAAACCGTACGTGCCTTCGTTCAGCAATCGCAGGCGAACGCGGACAAACGGTTGGTCAGCGTAAATGTAATACCGCAACGTGAAGCCCAAGGTTGGCGCGGCAATCGCCGAGGAATTCACGGTAAAGTGGCCTTGTTGTTTGATGACGACGCGTAAGGCATTGGCCTCTTCAACCACCGTATTTTCAACCGTCGCGTAGGCGTTCGCAGGCGCGGCGTTATCCGCACGCAGGCAATCGTTGGTGACGTGAGCTTGCTTGAGCGGCTCCGTAAATGTCAGGCCCTGCCCGTTGATGGATTTGATCGTTGCGGTTTCCTGCTCGACCGTCAGATCACGCAATTTCGCGCCCGCCGGATGATTGAATTTGAGCGGCGCGGCAAGTTTGAGCGTGCCGTAATCGGCTTCGGTGCAAAGCAACTCCTCCGCCTGTGGTGTGCCTTCATCCAACAGATAGCGATGATTGCTGCGCAGTTGCTGATCGCTGCTCCAGACCGAGGTCCAACCTTTTTCCACCGGCCATTTGATAGTCGCACAATGCTCGAAGCGCACTTGCGAACCGGGCTGCAACAAACTGGTTTCATTCACCGTGAGCGTGTCTGAAGAGGTTGGATTGAGGACGACAATGGCTGAACGAGGGAATACGCCCTGAACCGTGACGGGAGCTTTTAATTGCTCGGCGTTGTCGAGTTTGAAACTGGAGACTAACGCACTTCCCTGGCGCGCAAAATCCATCTGAAGGCGCGCTGAAACAAGGCTGATTTTCTCGTTGGTTTGAGTCACGACGAGGGGGGCGATTTGCGGTGCTATCAGGCCGGAATCCGTCAAAATAAAAGCCCCCGTAACTTTCGGCGTGAAATCCAGCAAGACCCACTTCAAGGCTTTGCTCTCATCTTTCGCGGTCCCGCGCCAGCGTGCCAGCACCCGGGTTTGCAGCGCAACGGCATTGCCATTCGGGTCTAGCAGCGTGAGTTTCGCAGCGCTACGCAGTGCCGTCGCTTCACTGACCGGGACGCCAATCGTGATCGGTAAGGAGGCCTGGGTAATATTCAAGGGAACGCGTAACGGCGTGGATTGGCTGAAAGCAATTAAGGAGAGGAGGGTAAAGCAGCAAAGGCTGTAAAGCCCTCGCGTGCAGGCAGGAAACGGGATTTTTCGGTAGTTCATAGCTTTTTTCGGCTATGTCCCACAGACAGATGGCGTGCTGGTACCAAGGTGGGCACAGTACCAGTGAGGAATCCAGAAGGAGGATGACAAGAAACACAGTCCTGAAAAACGAATAGGGAACTTCTTAGAAAGAGTTCCCAACGACAAAATCAGACCGGTTTAGAAGACTTCGCTTTTTCGGCTGCATTGCTCATCACGGCAACGCGGTTGCAACGCCGTCCTGGCAGCGTTGTCATGTCGCTTCTCCACTTCGGTAGTTCAACGATCTCCTGTTGAGACCTTGAATTTTGCGCCTCCGCATCACTCAGGCTGGAGGGCCTGATGGTTGGGCGGAGTGGCCTTTGTCGGTGGAACGTCAGGGCAATCTATAGTTTTTGTTAGCAGGTGACAGCGCGCCGCTTTTGCACTAACATACGGCGTCCGCCCCGCTTGATCTGTTGACTAGAAATCCGTCACGGCTGCCCCGTTGCAATGACGCGATCATTAGGATTTCGGTATTCCGAAAGAACAGTTTGTTTGAAAAGGGTCGGCATCGCCTCACTGGAGATGCCAACCAAGAACAGAAATTCAAACTCACACACGCTCTGACTGAGTCAAACCGCGTGCCAACAGATTCCGTATTCAATCAGCATCTCTTCGTGACAGGAAGAATTCAGTTTATAAGTGGCCGAACATAACTGGATGCAGAGGGAAAAAGATTTTCAGGTAAGAGAAGCTCAAGGCTCTTGCGGGTTACAAAGATCGTAACCAACCTCTTGCCCTCCACGTTAATGACAAAAATCGCCAGTCGCCATTAACAGAATTCGTTATCTAAAGTGCGAATGGTGGCCCAATCGAGGTAAGGTGTGCAAGAAGTCAAAATCGGGGATTTTACAATTAGCCAAGATCGTGTCTGGCGCGGTGGTTTGATGTGTTTGGCGCTCGGCTGGCTTTATTTCGATGTGCTACGCCGTCTGATGAGCGACTGGTATAACGACGAAAACTACTCTCACGGGTTGTTGGTGCCGGTGATCGCCGGATATGCGCTTTGGCAAAACCGCGAGGAATTGCGGGAAACACCGATCCGCCCGATGAGTTTGATTGGTGGGGCGTTGATGGCAGGTGCGGTACTGATGCTCTGGGCCGGAACGGTCGGAGCCGAAATGTTCATCACACGCATTTCTTTTCTCTTCGCTCTTATAAGTTTGGTTTTGTACTTTGGCGGCAAAAACTGGCTCAAGCCAATGGGATTCCCACTTTTATTGCTGCTCCTGGCAATCCCGATCCCCCTGTTAATCTTCAATCGGATCGCCTTTCCGCTGCAATTAATTGCCTCGGATTATGCCGCACGGATCATCAACCTGATCGGGATTCCTGCTTTCCGCGAAGGCAACGTCATCGAACTAGCGGAGATGAAACTGGAGGTCGTCGAGGCGTGTAGCGGTATTCGTTCCTTAATGTCGTTGGCAACCCTGGCGGTGACGTATGTTTATTTTGCTGAACCGCAATGGTGGCGACGAATTGCGATGGTCGCCTCCGTAGTTCCGATTGCCATTGTCACCAATGCAGCGCGCGTCACTGCGACTGGCATTATGGCGCACTATCGCGGCGAAGAAGCTGCTCAAGGTTTTCAACACGCCTTTTCCGGCTGGTTAATGTTTATTGTGGCAATGATCTTATTGCTGGCCTTCGCCCAACTGTTACGCGGCGCATCACGGTTTTTACCGGAACGATGGAGGTAAAGGGATGAATTCGAGTACAAAATATTTTGCCATGTTGATTTTCCTGTGTGCGGCGGCAGCGTACACAACGTTTCTGACGCAAGCCCGCGAACGCGAAAACGTTCCGGCACGGGAAAGCTTCGATCAATTCCCCGAACAACTCGGCACGTGGAAATTGTACAACTCGCAAACGCTTGACCAGCGTGTCCTGGGATTGCTTGCGCCCGACGATTATATTTCCCGCACCTATATCAATGCCGAAGGCCGCCCGGTGTTTTTGTTCATTGCCTATTACCTCTCGCAACGCAGCGGCAAAACACTACATTCACCACAAAACTGTCTGCCCGGCGCGGGATGGGAAATCATCCAGCGCGGTAACTTGTCATTGCCCGATAATGCCAGGATTAATGACTTCACCATCGCCAAAGAAAATGACCGGATGATTACTTATTATTGGTATCAAGGGCGTGGCCGCGTCGAAGCCAACGAATATTGGGACAAAATTTACGGCGTGCAGGATGCTGTTTTCAAAAACCGTACCGATGCCGCGCTGGTACGCGTGATGGTGGATTCCTCCGACAAACCCGGCGTTGAAGAAGCTTCCCGCCAAGCAGCACTGGATTTCATCAACCAACTTCGCCCGGAACTCGTCCGATTTATCCCGAATTAGAATTGAGGCTTAGGCACCCACCCAAGCCCACCACAATAGCAAAGGAAATTCCCCCCTCTAACGCCAGAGGGAAGGGGTGCAATACCAGTTCCTTTACAATCTGGGCAAAGGCGATTTATGTGTGGATTGGCATCAATCAATTCGCTAAGTTCAGGGTACTTTTTACTTCCCTGAAAGAGAGCTATATTTCTTATCCGTTGATCAGTCTCAACTGTTAAGTGTTCTACCTCATCCCATGAGGTGGAGACTATTTCTCCATTTGGCTTAAGGGCATACACGCCCCCCATATCAAAATAAAGAGGCAGTGCGCCAATACCAAGCATGAACTGTATTGCCTGTTCGGTGTATTCATTGATTGCCTCTTTTAAATTTTCATCCAATGAACGCTTAAGTTTTTCTACTCTTTCTGAGATTCGTGCTGATAGATCAAGAGAACTGGTCATAGAATCACTCTCTCTTTTCAAATTGCCTAAAATTTCATTCGGACTTGTTATCCTTTTCGATCTCAATTGGTCGGCGCTCTTCCGTAGTTTTGATCGTTGGTGGCGAAGTAGGGTCAAACCTTCTTCCTTTACTTTTCAGCAAATGCGCGGGCTAAGCGCCTCGCTTTATTCCGAACCAGCACAGACGTGGTACACTCTGGCTTTTAGAAAATCTACATCGCGCAGAGTACACATGGAAGAAATCTTTGGCCCGAATGGCCTTTTTGCCAAACATCACCCCGATTACGAATATCGCCCTGGTCAGGTCGCTATGGCGAATGCCGTGGCGAACGCGCTCGGTAACAGTCGTCATTTGATGGTTGAGGCTGGTACGGGGACAGGCAAAACGCTTGCCTATCTGGTTCCCGCCATCGCACTCGGTCGGCGCGTCATCATTTCGACGGGGACGAAAAACCTGCAAGAGCAATTGTTCTACAAAGACATTCCCTTTCTGCAACGCGTATTGCCGCGCCCGTTTCGCGCTTCGTACTTGAAAGGTCGCTCAAATTATCTGTGCCTGCTGCGACTGCAACGGGCGGAGATGATGCCGGTGTTGGAAGGTTTAGAGGAGATGGATTACTTCGACGAAGTGCGCAAATGGGCCTACACAACCCAAATCGGAGATCGCGCTGAACTCAAGACCATGCCCGAAAACATTGGCTTTTGGCGACACATTGACGCGCGATCAGACATTTGCGTCGGCTCGAAATGTCCGAACTTCGATCCGTGCTTCATCACGAAGGCGCGACAGGCAGCCGTTGAATCCGAAATCGTGATCGTCAATCATCATTTGTTTTTTGCGGACTTGGCGCTGCGCGGTCGTGAATACGGTCAAGTGCTGCCCGATTACTCGGCGGTGATTTTTGATGAAGCGCATCAGCTTGAAGATGTGGCTTCGATGTATTTCGGCTCGCAGGTGTCGAGCTATCAAATTGATGATCTGGTCGGCGACATTTCGCGGTTGATGATTACGGACGTACAGGCAGCCGTCGAACTCACGAAAGCGTCGGCGCGCGTGACTCGGTTTGCAAGCCAGTTCTGGATGAGTTTTACAGGGCAAGACCCGACGGCGTCATTGCCAATTACGCTGAAAGGCGACGGGCGGTTTGCAATTCGGCAAGTGATGTTCGTGCGCAAAGATCGCAGCGGCAAACACGCGCCAACGCCGGTTGGCGAGCGCTTCGTAAATTTGAAAAGCGCAATAGAACGGTTGCGCAGCGGCCTCGAAGTTATCAAAGACCCACCGCCTGAAATGGATGCGATTGTGCGGCGCGTCGAGCAGGTTTTGTTCGATCTGGAGTTCATCATCCTCGGCGATGATCGCAATTTTATTTACTGGGCCGAACGACGCGGGCGCGGCGTGTTTTTGCAGGCAACGCCAATTGATGTTTCAGGACTGCTCAGCGACAAGCTCTTCAACATCATGGACACCGACAACGAAGATAGCGTGGATTCGGTCGTGTTGACGTCAGCAACGTTGACGAGCAACGGTTCATTTGAGTTCATCAAATCGCGGCTCGGCATTGAGGTGTCAGATGAACTCATTGCCGAATCCAATTTCGATTATCAGAAACAGTCCATTCTGTACTTGCCGCCACAGATGCCTGACCCGCGCGATGGCAATTTCACCGAAGCCGCAGCCAACGAAATCGTCAAGCTCATCAACGCTTCACAGGGCCGGGCGTTTGTGCTTTGCACGAGCAACAGTTCGATGGATCAATTGCGCGATTTGGTCGCGGCCCAGGTGGATTTTCCGATTTATAAACAGGGCGAAGGCTCGCGCACGGGCATCCTCGAACAGTTTCGTAACACGCCGAATGCGGTGCTGTTTGCGACGAGCAGTTTTTGGCAAGGCGTAGACGTACGCGGCGAAGCGTTGTCGTGTGTGATTATTGATAAGCTGCCGTTCGCGGTTCCGTCCGATCCGGTCATCGCATCGCGCCAACGCCACATTGACGAAACCGGAGGCAGCAGCTTCAGCGATTATTCTGTGCCGTCGGCGATCATCACTTTGAAGCAAGGCTTAGGTCGCCTGATTCGCAGCACAACAGATCGCGGCGTGTTATCGGTACTTGACCCAAGATTGGTGACGAAGGCGTACGGGCAAACGTTTCTGAACAGTTTGCCGCAATGCAGGATTACTCACGAGATTGCTGAGGTTGAGAAGTTTTTCAGCGGTGAATGATACGACCATTAATTGTATAGGGCGTCTTTGGAGAGCGATTGGGAATCACAATAATATCGTTTGCTTCCAATTGAACATCTGCTTTTTGATTATTAAGAATTGGGGCCAAATCAACTTGTATTTCTACTTCGTCACCTGTCAGACCTTTACGATAAATCAAGGCTCCTTTCAAATTAGCCTTTGCAGTGATGCCCTTAGCCATTTCTAGTGCCTGACGCAATGTTAACCCTTCCCTATACTCAAACTCGCTGGGGAGATTCACCTCTCCAACAATAAAGAAAAGGTCTGAAGGGAAAACCTTCACAGTGTCTCCCGGCTCAAGGTCTATATCAGAATATTTTCCCTTGGTCACTAAAGGAAACCGCACCGAAAACATCTCAAACTTAATGTCGTCTTTAGAATCTACCCTCTCATTACTATCAGGGCTATACCTAAGCGGTGACTTCAATTCACGCTGAATTATGGCTGTTGCCATTGGCCCTGTTGGGTTGATAATTCCGCCAGCTTGCACAATTAGCCTGAACAGTGTTGTTTTCCCTTCGATAAAAAACGCACCAGCTCTTCGGACTGCTCCCTGAATCAAAAACTTGTTAATGCCGGGAGGCCTCATTAATGAAGCAGATTGGCTCCCTTTCAAAGAACGAGATGGAGCTGGCGGTGTGCTTAGAAACGCCTGCGCTCGGCCAAACAAGGAATCCATGTTGACGGCTGAACCAATCAGGCAACAATTTTCCCGAATAAAATCCAGGATGCGCTTCTTCGCCTGTTCGTCAGGGTCAATCAAATATTCTTCGTAATCCGGCTCGAATTTCGCATCGTGCAACACGTACAAATTCCACTTGCCGCCATTGCCGACGATGGGGCTTTCGGATTGCCATTCAAAATTTTTCCCGTTGACTGAGAACGCAATTTTATTGTCTTCAATCGCACCAATGCGCTGAAAATCGTAGCCCGCGCGCGGCTTGATCGAAAAAATGAACCGACCTTCACCCGGCACATAAAACCAGACGATAGGCCCCGCACAACCCGCCTGCGGCTTTTCCTGCGTCACCATTTGATTGTTGATGAGCAGACGATAATTGCTGATTTTCATCTCAATATCGTCGAGCGTGAAATCGCGCGCTGGCTTGCGACTATCCGAAGTAAGCGGCAAGTCTTTGGAAGAGATCGTAATGCGGTCAGAGATGCGCGTTCCCGTCATCGGATTGACCATCACGTCCACCGCAATCGTATCGCCATCTTCGAGCATTTGCGGGGCAGGAAAGCGCGTCACGGGAGTCAATGAGGGGGCGGGCTGCGATTGTGGCTTGCGCCCGGATTGGATCGTGCCGGGAACTAGCGCGTTAACATTGGCATGTTGCGCGTCTTCGTACCATTTGCTGCTTTTGATTTTGGTCTCTTGCTCGACACTCAGCGGTTGCAAATATACGCGGTATTTATTGGAGCCGCTGACCGGTTCGACCTTGAGCGTGTAGCCAAAAAAGACGCCACTTTTTTGATCCACTAACACGCGATTGACTGAGTTGACATCCGAAACCTGAATCCGCGTCGCCATTTGTGTTTGCACATCGGGGGCATCCGTGTCGAGGCTGAAGAACACCCGCGTGCCATTGAACAGCGTGTATTTTCGCTTGGCGGCAGCATCGTCTTGCGCGAAGGCACAAGAAAGCAAAAGGCAATAGGCAATAGGCAATAGGCAAAAAGTCGGAAGATTTTTTTGTCTCACAAAGCTGCGCAGAAACACATCAAACCCAAGCCCGACAACATCTGAAAAAAAATAAAGTGCCGCCCTTTTGCCGTTTGCCTTTTGATCTTTGCCTTTTGCTTTCATGACCTCACTGTTCATTCGCCGCACTTCCTTTAATGATCCTGACCTTCATCTCTTCCACAGGTTGATAGCCCGACAAGTCAACATTTGTGTACGCATTGTCTCCGGCCACGTGCGAAGCGAGCTTGATTTCGCTGGGTTGAGAGACGCTGGGCAATTGTGCCATCAGCGATTGCGGGGCTTTCTTTTCCACATAAATGATTCGCGTCACGATGCGTTCCTGCACGACAGGAACTTCGACAATTTCCGTTTTCGTGATCGTGTTGATTGGGGGAGCAGGTTGAGCCACCACTTGCACGGACGAGGATTTAAGCGCAGCCCAGGCCACGCCGCCCGCGACCAACAGCAACAAGGCCGCCGCCGCGACTAAAGGTGCAGGCACCGGAATCGAGGCGGTAAAAAATCGTTTCCAGAACGGCGCGCGATGCACGTGGGCGGAATAGGAAGCGAACACGCGTTGGTCGAGCGAAGCCGGAATTTCAGGGGCGTCCCATTCCTTCAGTGCTTCGATAAATTTCGACTCATTTTGATGGTTTGCGTTCTGCATAATCTTTGTCTACGATTTGGGCGGGAGCGGAAGCGTCTCGCTTGCCAATTCTCTTGTTTACCTACCAACTCTCAATGCGAGCGTTGCTTTAATTGGCAAGCGAGGCGTTTCCGCTCCCACTTTGTTTATGGCCCCGTGGAGGGCGAAGCGGTCTGTGCCCCCTGCTTGACGTACGGCGCGAGCAATTGTCGAAGCTTTTCGCGCCCGCGATGTAATCGGGCCTTCACCGTCCCGACGTCCGCATTCACGATTAACGCGATTTCCGCCAGACTCAAATCTTCATACTCAAACAAAATTACAGCTTCACGTTGCAATGGCGGCAAAACGGCGATGGCATTGCGCACCACCGTAGACAACTCTGCACCGATCACTTGTTTCAGAGGGTTCCAGTGGTCAGAGATCGGCAGATCAGGGTTCAATTCCTCATGCGACATTTCGCGCTGCAAATGCTTGATCGCCTGATTCCGCGCCGCCGCACAGAGATACGTTTTCAGGCTCGCCCGACTGGCATCAAACCGCGCCGGCTTTTTGATTAAGCTCAAAAAACAATCGTGAGTGATTTCTTCCGCCAGTTCGACCGATTGCAACATTCGATATGCAAAGCGAAAGACGGCATCGCGGTGTCGTTCATATAAAACCCGAAAGGCGGCGTCATCCCCATGCACAGCAGTTTGCAACAAGTTCCCGTCAGTCATGGTTGAGGCCGCGCCATCAGACAAAAAAACAAAATATTCCGTTGGTTCAGAAACAAGGTCCAAGTCTTATTCCTCTGACTGTATCGTGAGCTTTTCGTGTTTTAGTGTAGCTCTGTTTGTTTATTCCCGAAAGGTGAGAAAAAGTTACGGCGAGGTGAGAAAAAAGTGCGGTCAAGGGAAAGGCAAATTGCAAAAGTGGATTCCGAAGTCAGCCCGCTTTTTACCTGAAAAGGTACAGGCCCGCTCTGAGTATTTTTGCAATTTGCCCTTTCCCTTTTAATTTCCTGTGGTTCACCGATGTGCGGCTCGTGCCTGATTTGTACCGATGTCCGCACGTTGACGCACAGCATCCCATTCAAAAACCTGACGCGCGCGGCGATTTTCATAGGCCGCACTGAGCGAAGCGACCAGTTCATCATCGAATTCATTCGGCTGTCGTTGTTCACGTCGCATCGTCTCCATAATCGAAACGTATTCGACGACTTCTTCAATTTCGGAATCTGAGAGGTGATCTAACTTAAAGGCGAGTTTCTCCCGGTTGGTAAATTGCGTTGCCATAACGACCTCCAGTGGCAAGCAACCAACCGATTTCAGGCAGCGGTCAACTTGCCGTTTGTGACAAGCGCCCAATGAGCGCAGGTATTGTTTTCGTATACATCAAGTGTAGTTTCTGCTCCTTGTGTGTGAGTCGAATATTTTCTTGTCAATTGAGGATGCTTCTTCGTGGTGAACGGCCATTATCTTAATCCAAAAGAGGGGCTGAAGAAATAGGCAATTCATTGCCGCCACGACTTTGCCGGATCGTTGTCATAAAAAGTTGATCTTTCCGCACCGCTCGCCGCAGGCATTATCATTGCTTTGTAAGAGGCGACACACAGCCTTCCCCTATTTTCCCACCTGCTTCCGAACTAATCTGGACGGTTCACTGCACACTAAAAATTATGAACTGGGTAGACTTCTCCGAATACAATTGGCGCAGCAAAATATTATGGTGGCTGGTCAGCCTGGGCGGTGTGGGTGCGACCATCTTTAGCCTTCTGCATCTCAAGGGATTAACACAAATGCAGAGTTGGCAATTCGCCTGCTTATTGCTCGTCATTGCGGCGATAGGGCGAATGGCGGTTGCCGTCCCCAAAAGTTCCGGCATCATCGCGCCGACCGATGCATTGATCTTTCTGTCCGCCTACGCGCTCGGCACACCTGCCGCAACGATTGGCGCAGCGATCAACGGTTTTGTGGTAACAACTCAAACCCATCACAGCAAACCAGAGCGGCTGTATTTTGCCGCCAGCCAATCACTCGGAACTTTTCTGGCGTCTTCCTTAATGTTCTGGGTCATCAATTGGCATACTTCGTCGCCCTTGCAGCACGTTGTGCAGGAAGTCACATCAGCCGAATTATTCCTCTCCGCCGCCATTGCAATGGCTGCCGTTTATTTTCTGAGCAATTTGACGCTCACAACACTCTTTCAGGTCTGGAAACAAAATTATCAGACGGGGCAAGGCTGGATGACGCATTGCTTGTGGTCGGCGTTGCATGTTTTCGGAGCCGGGTTTAGTACAGCGTTCGTCTTCATTCTGACGCTTAGTTATAGCCCGCTGTGGTTATTGGCGCTGGTGCCAATGATGACAGCCAGTTTTGCGGCCTGCCGCATTTATTTCACCAAAACGGAAGCCGCCTCACATGATCTGGCTGAAGTCACGAGGCTCCATTTTGCGACCGTCGAGGCATTGGCGACTGCGATTGACGCCAAAGATCAAGTCACTCACGAGCACGTCCGTCGGGTGCAAATTTATGCCGAAGGATTAGGGCGTCTTTTCAACTTGCCCGAAGCAGAAATTGAGGCTTTACGCGCGGGGGCTTTGCTGCACGACATCGGCAAGCTCGGCGTCCCGGATCACATCCTGAACAAACCCGGCAAACTGACGCCAGCCGAATTCGAGAAAATGAAAATCCACACGACCATCGGCGCTCGAATTTTGGAGCGCGTTAGATTCCCTTACCCGGTCGTGCCAATTGTGCGGTATCACCACGAACGATGGGACGGCAAAGGCTACCCCGAAGGCTTGAGCGACACCGCCATTCCATTGACCGCGCGCATTCTGGCGGTCGTAGATTGCTTTGACGCAGTGCGTGAAGATCGTGCTTATCGCGGAGCCTTATCGCGCGAGGAAGCTTGCCAATTATTACAAGCGCAAAGCGGAAAACATTTCGATCCAGAAATCGTGGCAACCTTCATCACCCATTTGCCAACTTTCGAGCAACGAATTTTGGAGGCAAGGCTTTCCCTGGAACCAACGCAATCAAACACAATCCTGATGGAAACGGTCGAAGCTGAGCTGGCCACATCTCCGCGCACCACCGAGCAACCTGAATACCTTGATCAAATCGCAGCCGCCCACCACGAAATGTCTTCGCTCTATGAAATCGCGCGGACATTCAGCACCTCACTGAATCTGGAAGACACCATTTCGATTTTTGCGCGCAAGCTTAAATTCGTGATTCCGTTTGAAACCTGCGCGATTTATCTCTACGACGAACAGCGGCGATCCGCACGCGTCGAACACGTCCTGGGCAAATACGCCGAAGCGTTTGCCGGGCGACAGATTTTGCCGGGCGATGGTGTGACGGGCTGGGTACTGGCGAATCGCAAACTGTTTTGCAATGCGCATCCTGAACTCGATCTGGCAGGGCTGAATTTAGGCGACGATGAATTCAAAACGATGGCGGTTGCGCCACTGCTTAAAGGCGACCAAATGATCGGCGTGATTGCGCTCTATTCCGAAAAGTTATTGCGCTACACAACCGATCACATTCGCATGCTGGAAACGATTTCCGGGCTGGCGGCGGACTCAATTTACAATGCGATCCATCACGCCGAAACGCGGGAATTTGCCTTAACCGATCCGTTGACCGGAATGCCGAATGCGCGGTCGTTGTACTTTCAATTCGCGCAGGAAGCCAATCGCGCCAGCCGACAGGAAACGCCGTTGTCATTGATGATGATGGACCTGGATGGCTTCAAAAAAATCAACGACACATACGGTCATCACGCCGGGAATGAATTTTTGATTGGCATCGCCAAGGTGATTGCAGGCGAACTGAGAAGCTACGATTATCTCGCGCGTTATGCGGGCGATGAATTTGTGGCGCTCTTGCCGGGCGCGACAGAAGATGACGTCGAAGACCTGATGTGGCGCGTCCAGCGTGCCGTAGAAAACTATGCGTTGCCCGCACATCAAGGCTCATCTATTCAGGCGGGCGTCAGCATCGGTACGGCGCGCTACGGCGTCGAAGCCGATTCGCTTGACCGACTGCTGAAAATCGCCGACCGCCGGATGTACAAAAACAAACAACTGCGCCGCCAACATGAGTTTCTGATGGAAGCGGGTGAATGCGGAGATGCGGTAGCACAAGTGATTGCGCGCAGTTAATGATTGTCAGCCGTTCATAGCGGGAGACTTGCAGTTCACAGATGGTAAATAGCAGATTATAGTTAGTGGCAAATTACAAACACCAACTGTGAACTGCTAATTGTGAACGACTAACTGTGATGACTGAAACCGCCGACCGCCTCTATTCCTTCGCCGACATTTCTTCGTACAGCTTCAAGCAGCGCGTGATCATTCGCGTCGCGGGGTTCGTGCTCTATTGGCTGATTCGTGTGGTTGGCGCAACGTTACGTTTTGAAATTAAAGGTTGGGAAAATGTTAGCGAGATCGAACCGCGCATCTACTGCTTCTGGCACAACCCCATTCCCATTGCCACCCATTTCTGGCGGGAGCGTGATGTCGTCGCGCAGGTCATGGTGCGACGGTAGTTTTGAGTTTCGGGTTTGAAAGCTGAGATTTGAGATTTAGATCAGTTTGCAAATGATGGCCGCTCGCTTCTTACGAGATAAAACCAACGCCCTGCAGCAACGTTTGAAAGCGCGGGTCTGCGCGCAGATTATCCCAGCGCATATCAATTTTGATAAAGGTGATTTGCACTTCGCGTTCCTGTAAGGATTTTTCGAGATAATTCAGAGCCTTATGCGTTTCGCCCAAGCCGTTATAAATCATCGCGAAAGTGTAGGCTGGAACCTGACGTTCGGCGGTTAAGGATTCTAATTCTGCGAGCGTAGCGCGTGCCTTGGCGCTCTCTCCTGCTTTCGCCAACGCGTAACCCAATTGCATAAGGGGTTCGGTACTTCCGCCGGACAGTTGTTTGGCCGTGCTCAATTCGGCGATAGCTTCCGCGTAGCGTCCTTGCCGAAGATAGACGCGCCCTAGAACATTGTGCGCGGTCCAAAAATCAGGGGCGAGTGCGAGCGTTTTTTGCAATCTGGCAATGGCTTCCTCATCGCGCCCGGCATACATCAAAAATTGACCTTCGAGCGCATTGGTAATGAGCGTAAGTGGGTCTAAGTAAGTGTTGGAAAGTTCGGGGCACATTTCAGGCCACGAGTTGAAAGACCTGGTCTGGGGTCAGGTGCTGGAAAAACTTCTCTGCCGCCGCCAAGAGGTCGTCCATCGAACGACAACAACGATTGGCGGTGACAAAGCCTTTGAGCCGCCACCAGAGTTTCTCAATCGGATTGTCACGGTGCGCCGCATACTTGGGCAAATAAGCCAGTTGCAACTGTGGGTGGGCCTGCAACCAGACCGTTAAGGTGCGACTTTTATGAATTGAGGCGTGATCCCAGATCAACAAAATCTCGCGCTCGGCATAGTGCTGCAGCAACGCTTCCAGGAAGGCAATCGTTTCCGCCGTGCGTTTGCGCGCAAAGGCGCGATAGAAGACTTCGCCCGTGTGAATATTGAGCGTGCCAAACAGCGTCCGACATTGATTCGTGACCGGGGCGGGCAAGCTGATCTGCGCCCCCACCCGCATCCACATCCGCCGCAACAAGGGCACCAGACGCAGGTCGGTTTCATCCTCCACGAGGACGACTGTGTCAGGCGCGGCGGTGGCAATGCGTCGTCCGATTTCCTGGTGGATGGCG
>JAEUQN010000093.1 GCA_016789725.1 Blastocatellia bacterium
CCATTCCCGCCGGAAAGCCATAGCCCATTGCACCGAGGCCGCCGGAATTCAGCCAGTTGCGCGGATTGTCAAACCCATACAATTGCGCCGTCCACATCTGATGCTGGCCCACGTCGGCGGACACGACCGCTTTGCCATCGGTCAGGCGATGCAGCTCTTTAATGACGTACTGCGGTTTGATAATGTCGCCGTCCTGATGGAACCAGAACGGATGCTGTTCGCGCCAGTCGCTGATTTGCTGGTGCCATTCGGATTTGTCAGCAATCCCCTCACCCGCTTCCAGTTGGGCGGCAAGTTCGGTCAGCAATTGTTTCGTCACGGTGCGCGCATCGCCAACAACAGGGATGTCCGTCTTGACGTTTTTGCCAATGTTGGAGGCGTCAATGTCTACGTGAATAATCTTCGCACCTTTGGCAAATTCATCCAGCTTGCCAGTTACACGATCATCAAAGCGTGCGCCAATCGAAATCAACAAATCACTGTTATTGACGGCCATATTGGTCCAGTAGCCGCCGTGCATACCGAGCATTCCAAGGCTCAAAGGATGAGTCGAGGGAAACCCACCCAACCCCATCAAAGTGCAAGTCGTTGGTAAATTCAATTTCTCCGCCAACAAACGAACCTCATCACTCGCGCCTGCCGTAATCGCGCCGCCGCCGATATAAAGCACCGGGCGTTTGGCCTTCATCATGGCCGTCACGGCTTTGCGAATCTGCTTCGGGTCACCAAAAACCTGCGGCTTGTAACTCGGCACATCCACGACTTCGGGGTAATTGAAATCGGTAATCGCGGCGGTCACATCCTTTGGCAAATCCACCAGTACGGGGCCGGGACGACCAGAGTTCGCCACATAAAACGCTTCCTTAATCGTCGGTGCGAGGTCTTCGACTTTTTTGACCAGGTAATTGTGCTTCGTGCAAGAGCGCGTCATACCCGTCAAATCGGCTTCCTGAAACGCATCCATTCCGATCAAGTGCGTCGGGACTTGTCCGGTAAATACAACGATGGGCAGCGAATCCATAAACGCGTTCGTGATGCCGGTGACAGCGTTCGTGCCGCCGGGGCCGGAAGTCACAAGTGCGACACCCGTTTTGCCTGTCGCTTGCGCATAGCCGGACGCCGCAAACAATGCAGCTTGTTCGTGTCGTACCAAATAGTGCTTGATGCCAAGTTCAGTTCCGACTTTGCCGATTTCGTCATAGATGTGGAGCACCGCGCCGCCGGGATAGCCGAACACGGCGTCAATCCCTTCACAACGTAATGCTTCCAGGAAAATTCTCGCGCCACGATATTTCATAAAATGTGCCTCAATAAAATAACTACGAAAAGGCGCAAAAGGCTCAAGAGTAAAATGCTTTTGCGATTCTTGTGCGTTTTGCGGTTAGTCTAAAACTAAAAAGCCCCAGCGAGTTTGTCTTGCTCGCTGGGGCTTCGTGATCTCGTTTGCCTTTTCTCTAGGCAGGCCCAACAGCGAGCGGGTCAGTAATTCCTACGACCGCTACTACGACGTTAATAATCGCTACAACTACGCTGACCGGTACTACCGAAGAGGTGAGCCGAAGGAATTGTGCGAGTCGAAACGTCATTGCGATGATTCAGGTGATGCTGTTGGTAAAATAGTGCTTCCTGTTTGAAAGCCCGCGCAGTATAGAGCATCCCCATTTCGCGTGTCTATCGTTTTTCTCGAAAGATAAGTATTATTTATGGACTGATTGGCTACGCCGCTTTCGCTTTCACAATTTTGCCGCGAATTGCTTCGCCGATTTCAAAGGTGCTGACTTGTTTCGGCTGGCTCTTCAAATCGGGTGTACCGTAGCCTTCGGCCAAAATTTCGCTGATGGCATTTTCCAGCACTTTCGCTTCGGTTTCCAGTTTGCAGGTGTAGCGCAGCATCAATGCCACTGACGCGATTGCGCCGAGCGGGTTCGCAATCCCCTTGCCTGCGATGTCCGGCGCGGAACCGTGAACAGGTTCGTACAATCCAACTTTGCCGCCGATGCTCGCCGACGGGAGCATGCCCAAACTGCCCGTCAAGACTGCCGCTTCGTCGCTCAGGATGTCGCCGAACAGGTTTTCAGTCACGATCACGTCATACGCCGTCGGACGCGTCACGAGCGCCATCGCGCAACTGTCCACATAGCCGTGTTCGACTTGCACGTCGGGATAATCTGCCGCGACACGGTTCACGACTTTGCGCCAGAGTTGCGAAACTTCCAGCACGTTGGCCTTGTCAATCGAATGCAATTTCTTTTTGCGACCACGCGCAATTTCAAAGGCGACACGCGCGATACGTTCAACTTCGGGCGCAGTGTAGACCATCGAATTCAAACCGCGCTCTTCACTGATTTCACGTGGTTGACCGAAATACGCGCCACCCATTAATTCGCGCACGATTATCATATCGGTGCCACGCACGACCGATTCTTTCAGCGGCGAAGCCTCAATCAACGGCTCGTGCAAAAACGCTGGGCGCAGATTCGCAAACACGCCCAAGCCCGCACGCAAGGCCAGCAAGCCTGTTTCCGGTTTCAGCTTGGGCGGATTGTTGTCGTATTGCGGGCCGCCGACGGCTCCGAGCAAAACAGCATCGCTGGCTAAACAAGCCGCGAGCGTTTCATCGGGCAGCGGCACGCCTTTCGCATCGAGCGCCGCGCCGCCCATCAATTGGGTTTCAAACGTGAATTCGTGGCCAAACGTTTTGGCAATGGTTTCAAGGCAGCCAACAGCTTCGCGCGTGACTTCCACGCCGATGCCGTCGCCGGGGAGAACGGTGATTTTGAATTGACTCATAAGTTCTGCTTTTGAGAAATCAAAAGGCAAATATCAAAAGGTAAAGGGCAAAAGGTCGGCACTTTTTTATTTTCAGAAAAAGAAAAATATCCTCCGTCCTTTTGACTTTTGATATTTGCCTTTTGCCTTTTGATTTAAAGTTTTATCGGGATTCGGGTAACGGTGTTGCCACCGAGATTTCTTCGTTGCTTTCACTCGTGCGGCGCGCTTTCGCATAGACAGCTTTATTCAGCGCATTCAGATACGCACGCACGCTGGCATCTACAATGTCGGTGCTCGCGGCTTTGCCGGTGTACGAAGCGTCTTCAAATTCGACATGCACGAAAACCTCGCCGACAGCATCAGTACCTTGCGTGATGGCGCGAACGGTGTAATCCAACAGCTTGCCTTCCATCCCAGTGATTTTATCAATCGCGGAAAACGCAGCATTCACGGGGCCGTCGCCAACGGCAGATTCTGTGCGCTCACCCAAATCATCGCCGAGCGTGACCATTGCGGTCGCGTTCTTCGACGTTCCAGCCGTCGCTTGCAGCACGCGCAATTTGTACGCTTCAGGAATTTGTGCGATGCCATCCTGCAAAATCGCCAGCAGGTCTTCTTCAAAAATTTCTTTCTTCTGATCGGCGAGTTTCGTGAAGAGTTTGTAGGCTTTGTCGAGTTTGGCGCGATCCAATTGATAGCCCATTTCCTCGTACTTTTTGTTCAGCGCGTGACGACCGGAATGCTTGCCGAGCACGATGCTGTTGGTTTTCACGCCGACGGATTCCGGCGTCATAATTTCGTACGTGATGCGATTTTTCAGCACACCGTGTTGGTGAATTCCAGCTTCGTGCGCGAAGGCATTTTTGCCGACGATGGCTTTGTTCGGCTGCACGAGCACGCCCGTGATATTGCTGAGCGTCTGGCTCGAACGATACAACTCTTCAGTGACGATATTGTTTTTGTACGGCATCAAATCGCGGCGCACGCGCATCGCCATCACCACTTCTTCAAGCGAAGCGTTGCCCGCGCGTTCACCGATGCCGTTGATCGTACATTCGATCTGACGCGCTCCGGCGGAAATCGCAGCGAGCGAATTCGCCACACCTAAACCAAGGTCGTTGTGACAATGCACACTGATCACGGCCTTATCAATGTTGCGCACACGTTGTTTGAGCGTCGAAATGATGTGGTGATATTCGGACGGGATCGTGTAGCCAACCGTATCGGGAATGTTCACGACCGTCGCACCTTCGTCAATGACGGCTTCGACAATTTCGCAGAGATAATCCAGATCGCTACGCGTTGCATCTTCTGCGGAAAACTCGACATCCTCGGTGAAACTCTTGGCCAAACGTACCGCTTTACGCGCCATCTCCAACACTTCTTCTCGCGTCTTTTGCAGTTTGTGTTGCAGGTGAATGTCAGACGTCGCGACAAACGTGTGAATACGCGGGCGGGCGGCATCGGACAAAGCTTCCCACGCGGTTTCAATGTCAATCGGCGTCGTGCGGCAAAGCGCCGCGATGATCGGCGTGCGGCAGGTTTTCGCCACTTCACGCACTGCCGCAAAATCATCTTCGGAGGCGACCGGGAAGCCGGCTTCGATAATGTCCACGCCGAGTGCTTCAAGTTGGCGCGCCATCCGCAGTTTTTCTTCGAGATTCATACTGCATCCTGGCGATTGTTCGCCATCGCGCAAAGTTGTATCAAAAATCGCTACTCGCTCGTTGCTCATCAAAGTTGACTCCCTTCAAATTATGAATAATGACAGCCTCTCAGCCTCAAGTTTTCGTAAAATAACATTGCACATGTCATATTGTAAAGCTTATACTTTTTTTTGTCGCATAAAAGTTATTTATGTTCTCGGAGTAGTCGGCAGTCGGTAGTCGGTAGTCGGTAGAAGGCATTATCAAGCCTTCCCCGTGCCATTTTTTGCATTCAACCGAAGGCTACCGACTACCGACTACCGACTACCGACTATTTTCTTTTATGGACTTCTCCCAACTTGAAATTTTTCTCTCCATCGCGCAGGAAAAAAGCTTCTCGCGCGCCGCTGAAAAGATGCTGCGCACACAACCTGCGATCAGCATTGCGATCAAACGCCTCGAAGAAGAGCTTGGCGAAACGCTATTTGATCGCAGCAGCAAAGCCGGAACGATGACGGAAGCAGGCCGCATTCTACATTCCTATGCTCAGCGCATTTTGAATCTGCGCGACGAAGCCAATAGTGCGATTAGCGAATTGCGCGGCATGTATCGCGGGCGGTTGACCATCGGTGCAAACGAAAGCACGTCCTTGTATCTGCTGCCACCCCTGCTCATTAAATATCGCCAGCAACATCCACGCATCAAAATCGAAGTCTATCGTAATGTTTCTGAACGCATTCCCAATGAAGTGCTGGAGCGCAATCTGGATTTTGGTTTTCTGACGTTTGACCCACAGCATCCGATGCTGCAATCACTGGAAGTTTATCAGGACGAATTGGTGCTGGTCGTTAGCCCGAAACACCCGCTGGCCAAGAAAAAAGGCGTGACGGTGCGCGAATTAGGGCAGGAAAGTTTTGTGGCGCACAATGTCAAGACGCCAGCGCGCGCGCGCATCTTTGATTTCTTTGCGCAAAACCGTACGCCGCTGAACATTTCCATTGAGCTTGCGACGCTCGACACCATCAAAGAATTCGTCAAGCGCAATGTCGGCCTTGCCATTTTGCCCCGCCTTTCTGTGCGGGAGGAAATCTCGTCACACCAATTGGTCGAAGTTCCCGTCAAAGGGATGAAGATCGAAAAGACACTACGAATTGTTTATCGCCGTGAACAAACCTTATCGCACGCAGCGAAAAGCTTTTTGGAAATCGTCAAAACGGAAATCGGGCAATAAACAACAGAGGATTGCGCGCGCCTGGACTCGGCTCTCTTCCCTCAATTTTTTATTCCTTGCTCCCCCTTACGGTTCCTCTTATAATCCCTCCCGGTTCCGACAGCGGTGAGCATTAGCCCTGCATCTGCCGCATTTCCTGAAAACGTCAACCCAACTGCTCCTCATAGGTGTCTTAGTCTATCCGACTAAGCCTTTTGCTCTTCTCCCCACAGAGTCCATAGGTATTATGATGAAACGAACATTCACAACGCTTGTCTTTCTCAGTTTTACATTGTTGTTGATGGCCTGTCCGCAACAACAGCAACAATCCAAACGCAAAATGGATTACACCGATGCCGAACAGAAATTGCGCGTCGCGGTCAACGTCAATGAATTGGCCTACAACAGTTGGAATCGCCTGTATGAAAGTTTTGGGCAATTGAAGAAGGATGGCCGTTTGAGCGAAGCGCGCTGGGCTTCGTTGCAAGCCATTGACAGCGTCATCGTCTTAACGGAAGCCGATTTAATTGATGGTATTGATCGCTCGAAAAAAATGCTTGAGAGTTGGCGCAAATCGTCGCTCAATTTGTTGACCGCCGAAAATCCTCAAGATGTCCTGATGTTGCGCGAACGCGAATTAGACGCGCTGCAAACCTTTCAGGAATCGGTCGGGGCCTTAACCATGAAATCGCTCAAGCTGCGAGATTCTTATTCTGAGGCGATGGTCGTCGCAGATAGAGCGATGAAGGAAGGGTTGCCATTGCCCGCTGAACATATCCAGGCCATTCGCCAAGTCGTCAAAATGGTAGATGCCGAAATCGGCAAAAGCCGCCCAGCACTTCGTTCCGCAGCGGTGACGCAAAAAAAGGATTCAAGCCCCGTAGCTGTCAATGTGAAGTAAAAGTTCGCAAGCCGTGGAAATGGGGTTAATGACTACCGCCCCTCATTTCCACAGCTCGTCCACCATTCACCATTAACCTCTTCAATCCACTATCAGACGAGGCCGACAGGAAGACACGGGCAGCGATGCAGAAATTGCTTCAATGCTTTTGCTGTTGGCCTATCACTACCTCACCCTGACAGAACAACGACAAAATGAAACCGCTTCCCGCGATGACCTCCCCTGGTCTATCCGCCCGTGCCTTCCTGTCGGCCTCGTGAACCGCAAGCCTAGTTTTGCGGCACCACGCGACGCGTGGCGAATCGCTCGAACTGGGAAGGTGTAACTGTTCCCTGTGCGGATTCAATTCTGCCGAAAGGCAAACGTCGTTTTGGTGTTACGGCCACGGCTTCCGCCGTTGGTACGCTCAAACTATTGAGCCGCTCCAAACTCAGTGAATACGCACCAGTGACGTTGACAGCATACGGTGTAGCGAGAAAAACGTATAAACCGCTTTCCGGCAATGTTGCCCGCAACAATGAATCGCCGTTACCGCCGCTGTTGTCATCATCGGCCAAGAACTCACCGCTATTCGTACTGAGGCCAAGGTATGAATCGAAGTCATTCGAGTTCATTCTGATCTCGATGCTCTCGCCCTGCACTCCCGCGAACCAATAGGCATCCAGATAATCGCCACCTGAGGTTCTGAGGTCGCTGGCAGCAATGCTTGCATTCAGTGTGGAGCCAATGCCAATCGGTTGAATCGCATTCCCCATCAATCGCAAGGTATACGCTCCGGTCGCATTGGGATCATCATCAGAACTGGTTACAAACACCACGTATTCACCGCCACTCGGCAACACCGTCAGCAACAGCGAATCAGTGTTGTCAACATTGCCGTCGCCTAATCCACCAGTGTCGTCATCCGCCGCAATGAGCCGTAAGCCGCCATTGCTCTGACGCTGATAAAGCAAAATTGAGGCGTCAAAAAGCTGAGAGCGAAGGTCAATCGCAACGCCCGTCGTCGCGTTCGCCGTGAATTGATACGCGTCGAAGAAATATGATCTGCCGTTGCCATCGCCGACGCGTTGAATTTGGTCATCGGGCGTCAATTGCCCTGTGACAATTGGCCCCGGCGTTAATACTTGTGTGCGCACCTGCGGCGGCGTTCCACCAATGGTGAACGTCGTCGTGTTGGAACTGCGGCCATTGACGATCAGGCGCACATTCAACTGTCCCAAGCCCGCCAACTCTGGCGGAATCACAATATTCAGTTGATCCAAGCCCGACCAGCTCGGAGCCAGCCCCGCATACGTGACAGTTGCCGGGACGCCTTGAATCAAGGCCGTCACAGCTTCGGCCACGCCATTACCATCATTCGGATTTGTAGCAACCGCGCGACGCACTCCCGTTGTGTACAAAATCAAATAATTGGGGCGGGCGGTGGTGCCTGGATCAACGCTGCGTTCACTGCCGTCCGTATTGGTGATCGGTTGATATGCCACACCATCGAACGTTGTTAGTGCGGTAGCAGTGCCGCGCCCGCTGGAATCGGCGGTAAAAATACCAGGCGCAGATGGAACAACATTGACGGTTCCGGTGCGCGTGGTGCCATTGGAACTGGTGACAACGACCGTTGCGACGCCGCTGCCATCGCCAGGAGGCATCAGGAAGTTGATTTGCGAATTGCTCACATAAAAGAGCGAGACCGCAATTCCATTCAACGTCACGCTCACGCCCTTCAAAGACGTCGGTAAGGCAACGCCGGGTGCAGCCGCGCCGGGCTGTCCGTCCGAGGTCTGGAAGCTGCCGAAAATGGAAGCAATCGAATCAAACGCCACGACACCCGCCTCATAACTGGCCGAATTGGCGACGGTGATCGGTGAGGTTTGCGTTGTAGGTGCAAAGGTTGGCGCAATCGCTAAGCCACGAATTACTTCGCCTCCGCCAATCGTCCCAATCAAAGTCGCCGCACCGGTCAAAAGATTGATCGAATAAAGCTGTGACTGCGTGGCTCCGGTGGCGGTCAGCGAAGCCAGCGCATAATCGTTGAAATCCGCGATGTCAAATCCGACTTGCTCGTTCGTGTTTACACCGAGCGCGCCAATCGTGAACAATTGCCCGGCATTCGGTGAAACGGGTGCGCCGCCAACCGATCCTTGCCGCACCAAAATATCCAGGTTGGAATCAATCGCATACATCGTCGTGGTCGTCGTACCAGCGACATTATTTGAATATGCCGCGCCAACCAGATTTGGGTTCGCGCTTTGATTGGCATCGCCCGTCGCAAAGGCAATCGTCGTGTCCGTTCCCGCCAGGCCACCTGTATCAGGATTGAGCCGCAGGTTTTGCTCAGCATCAGACACCAATCGGATGCGATCCGGCACTGGGTTGAAATCTACGCCGAATGCCGCGCCGTTCAAAGTCGGCGTAAAGACTGCGGTGCCGACTGCCGTCGCGGCTCCTGTCGTCGTGTTCAGCGTGTACATTCGATTGGCGGAACTTAGGGCCAGAAGCTGACCGTTACGAGGACGAAAATCAATCCCAATCAATGTTTCGCCATTAGCCAATCCTGTGATGGTGACAGTGCGAGCAATAGTTCCCGGTGACAGATTGCTAAAATTGACCAACTTTTGGCTGGCGGTCAGTCCCCACACGCTGGCTTCCAGTTGCGGCGCTTGGGCCATTGATTGATGAGAAATACAAAGTAATAAGGCAAGCGACCAAATCATTCGAGAGAAAAATTCTTTTTGCATATTCATTAAGACGAACCTCCCCTGCATCACCAACAACAGTGACGTTTCAGGCATTGACGATTGTGGTTTAGGATTTAAGTGTCAGAACGTTTTGCTAACGTTCGGCATCCTTTTTCCGGGGCCTATCCACATGCCGACGAAGCGCGTGTTCATTGCTTGCCGGGCAAAGCACACGAGCTTCTTCCTAACCAATGCTTTTGATCGTCGGCATGACAAATGGAATACGTCGGGGGGCAAGAAAACGGATTTCTCGGCGCAGAGAGTTTTTTTGGAAATGGGCACGATACGAAACAAACGGGACGTGTGAAGTCTTTTGCCGTGTAGTTTCTGTCAGTTTCCCCGTAGCCAATCTTTATTTCAGCACGGCAAGACTTGATGACCGGCTTCTTCGAGCGTCACTTCATCGTAAATGCGATCCAGCAGCTCGTAGCCGTACCGGGCCAGAAAATAACTGACATTGATTTCGCGCTCCTGTAAACCTTTGTTCGGGTAAAGCACGGCAAAGGCACGCTCAAGTTGATGGCGTGTTGCTTCGTCGCGTTGGCTGACATTTTTGACGTAGGTCGCGCGCAAGCGATGAATGTTGGAGAGAATGTTGGCGCGTCCGCCTTTCAAGGCCGCCGCCAGGGGTGGATCAACTTTTTGCAACGTGGCTTGCAGTTTTTCCAATTGCGCTTCAAACAGTTGTTCGGTTTCATCAAAGGTCGCAGCGGTTTCTTTGTCCAAACTTTGCTCAGCCACTTTGGTGATTACTTCCGGCAATCCGGCAAACAAGTCGCTGAATTGCAGCCCGTTTTTGCTGAGCGTTTTCGCGTGGCGTTTTTCCAACAAGGTAAAACTCGCGCGCGACAACACCAACGGTTCAATGCGACCGAGCAACTGATAGCCCGCACGCAGTTGCGCAAAGTAGGCGATTTCCGCCGGGCCACCGATATACACGGCTGTCGGCAACAGAAAATCCTGTACTATCGGGCGCAATGTGACATTGGGGCTGAAACACGCGGGGCAACGATTGACCGTTTCAAGCAACTCCTCACGCCCGAATTGCTTCTCGCGGCCTTTCAAATAAAAGTGACCATCGCGCTGCATCAGCGCCGTGCGGCGGCCTTCGTCCATCATAAACAGCGGCACGGATTCAGTGCTGGTGTAAACCTGAGCGTGATAGCCAGCGGCTTCGAGTGCCGCACTTTGCTTGACCAAAACATCCGCGAATTCCGGGGCGCGCTGCATCGCCTGGGAATAAATCGTTCCGGCAATTTGTTTGAAGCGATCATCCAGCGGGTTAATCAGGACCACGCCAAATTTGCCAAACAGCTTCATCATCATCTTGCCAAAAGCATCGGCAAAACCGGTTCCCGGCTGATACGATTCGCGCAAATCAGCCGCCAGTTGAGGAGTAAATTCGGATTCGGGCAGCGCGGCAATCAGTTCATCAAGGTTGTCGTTGATGCCTTCCTTCAGGGTCACTGCGCCCACGGGCTTGCCTTCCGCCGGAGAACAGGCCGTGTAGGTGATCGTCACCAACTGACCATCTCGATTGACGAGGCGGGTGTGATTGACCTCGGCAAAGTCGTGATCCTCGGCTGCGATCCAAAAGACTGGAATCGCGTTGACGTTTTTTTCACGTAACTGATGTGCCAACTTGATCGCCGTGAGGGCCTTGAAAACGGTATACAACGGGCCGGTAAACAATCCGGCTTGTTGACCGGTGATGATGACAACCGAATCGTTTTGCCGCAGCCGTTCGATGTTCGCTAGTGTTGCCTCGCCCGCACCAGCGTTGCGATTTTGTTCCAGCAACACATCCGCCACGGCTTCTCGATTGAAGTTTTGTGCGGCAACGCGCTTGGCGCGTGCAATCAGTGCGTCCCAATCACGCGCTCCCGCTTCATAAAAGCTTTCGACGCGCTGAAAATCATAAAGAAAATCCTGAAAAAGCTGAGAGGTTTTCGGAATGTCACTAAAGCGGATTGTTTCTGTGGTCATTTACTTCTCCGGGTTAGTCACGAATTCACAGAAATTCACACGAATTATTGTTATTCCTCCTCGAAATCCAACGACCGAGCGCATTCGAGAAAGCGAACTTATTCGTGCCAATTCGTGCCATTCGTGGCTTAAATCAAAACTCAACTTCACGCAAATCATCCCGTTCCTGAAACGGATGATCGTCCAGCACGCGCGTGAAGAAGCCGCTTTCTTCAATCGCCTGCTCAATCGCTCCCCGTGCCTCTTCATCGGGCGCAGGCAACGGGGAACGCGGCAAAAAGCCATACATCCCACACATATCCATCGCCGCCTTCAACCAGCCAACTCCCGGCGCAGCGACCGCTTTGGCTAAGGCTGCAATGCGCAGCTTGATGCGTTCGGCGCGTTCCTGATCGCCCCATTTATACGCCCGTACCGCTTCGCAACACGCACGCGGAGCCAATGCTGCGACGGCAAAAATTCCGCCCGTCGCACCGAGCGAAAGCCCTTCTGTTAACAACGGCGGAGCGCCCAGCATCACGCTGAATTCTTTTGGACCTAACTCATTGAATAACTGCCGCAACGATTCCAAATCACCAGAGCTTTCTTTCAGCCCGATGATGTTCGGATGATCCGCCAATTCCGAGATCGTTTCCGGCATTAGGTAAACGCCCGAAAATTGTGGGATCAAATAAATCAGCACCGGAATCGGCGAATGGTCGGCAACGCGCCGGTAATGTGCGGCGAGTTCTTCGTCGTGCAAAATCTTTTTGTAATAAAACGGCGTCACAACCACTGCGCCATCTGCGCCGCGATCCGCTGCCATTTTCGTCATCTCCACGGTGTGTCGCGTCGACAGTTCGCTCGTCCCGACCAGCAACAATTTGTCATACGGCAAATTCGCTTTGACCGTGTCAATCAGCGCGAGCTTTTCATCTTTGTCGAGATGCGGAAACTCCCCCGTTGATCCTAATATTAAATATCCGATCAGGTCCGTTTGATTCCATTGATTCAAATTTTCGACGAGTCGTTCATGGGCAATTTCACCAGATTGGTCAAAAGGCGTAGGAACAGCAGCGACAATTCCACTCAGGTTTAATGACATAGCAGCTTTCTTGATTTGAGTTGTAGCAACCAAGTCGGCATTATAGCGGCGCGATGTGAAAAGTAGCAAATACGTCCGCCCTCTTGAAAATCAAAAGGCAAAAGGCAAATATCAAACAGTCACAACTGGTGGCAAAAGGTCGGCCCTCTATATTTTTCTTTTCAAAATTGGCGAAGCCCGCCGCTTCCCATTTTTGCCTTTTGCCTTTTGAGATTTGCCTTTTGATTTGAATATGGAATTGCCGATTTATCAGGAAAACTTACGTTCTTCGGGCGATTGGCTAACAGGCCTGAGTCAGGCGCGCGAAGCCTGGACAATAGCGAAAAGCCACCCCGAAACCAGCAAATACGTGCGTGAATGGCAATCTCAATTATTTGGCCCGGAAGCCCTACGCGCTGCACAATTAATTTCGACTTGGGCAACGGAGGCAGACGCCAAATTGGAAGCCGCGCACCTGCTTGAACTCAATCGCGCGTTAACGAACGACGAACCATTGTTCCGAGAAATCGAAGCCGTGCCTCTCAATGCCGCGCACGATCCGCCATTGGCGCGTATCGTTCCGCGTTTGCTCGACAATGCAATGGGTTGGTTTACGACCGAAGGCTTCGCCCAAATGAATCCGGTCGAACAAGCAACCCTTGTTCATTTGCGATTGCTCGATCTGCAACCATTCGCGGCGGCGAATTTTGCAACGGCGGCACTTGCGGCAAGCTTCTATATTCAACGCGCAGGCTTGCCGCCGCTGCTCTTTGATCCTAATGAAGCTCGCTATGCCGCTGCGCTCGAATCCGGCTTCCGCATGCTGACGCAGCATTTAGTAGATTATTTCGCCGAATGTTTGCGAAACACGCTGATTACCAGCAATCCAAAATCTAAAATCCTTATGCCCGACTTTGAAATCAAACAGACTACCATTGATGACATCCCCGTTATTTTGTCGTTCATCCAAAAATTAGCCGACTACGAAAAGCTCTCACACGAAGTTGTCGCCACCGAAGCAGGCCTGCGCGAAGTGCTGTTTGGTGAGCGGCGCTATGCCGAAACCATCATCGCTTATCACCAGAACCGACCGGTCGGCTTTGCGCTGTTCTTCCACAATTTCTCGACGTTTTTAGGCAAGCCGGGAATTTACCTGGAAGATTTGTTCGTTGACCCGGAACAACGTGGCAAAGGCTTTGGCAAAGCGTTGCTGGTGTACTTGGCCCGGCTGGCGCAGGAGCGCAATTGTGGCCGCTTTGAGTGGTCGGTGCTTGATTGGAACGAACCTTCGATCAAGTTTTACGAATCGCTCGGCGCGGTGCCACTCAACGAATGGACGATGTATCGCCTGACCGGAGAAGCGTTGCAAAAACTGGCGCAGGAGCAATGAGCGAATGACGAAACGCGGACGCATTTTCAGAGCGGATCCATCGAAAGCGGAATCGCTCCCCGACCATGTCAAAGCGATTCTTGCGCCGTATTTTCCCGACTTTGACCTTGATCAAATCCGCGTTTTTGAAGGCATCCCGTTTTACGTCACGATGGATGCCACGGCGTTCACTGATGGCAATAATATTTTCTTCAAGCCCGGCGCATTCGATCCCGATTCGATTGCCGGTATCGCGCTGATCGGACACGAGGTCACGCACAGCGTCCAATTTCAGCGATACGGCAAATGGCGCTTTCGCGCCAGCTATCTAACGAATTGGGGCAAACAATACACGCAACACCGCAACTTCAATCACGCGTATTTCTACAACGAATTTGAGATCGAGGCGCGGGCGATAGAAGATCGCATTTACAGCGACTTGCTGGCAGAGCAGATGAACCAGGCCTGACCCTGCGTCGCAACCGGATTTCCTGAATGGTTGAGGTTCTGGTATTTTGCGTCTGCGGAATCAACTTTAAAGAAAACCCTATGAACTCAGAAACCCCGAACTCGGAATATCCACATTGGAATCGTGTCTACTTCGCGGTCATCGTCGTCACCATTGCTGTCATCGCCGCGCTGTGGCTCTTTTCCAAATCGTTCGAGTAGTCAGCTTGTACCGACCACCGACCACCAACTACTGACCACCGATTTATGAAAACACTCGACTGGATCATCGTCGTCGCCTATCTCATCTACATTGTCTACGACGGCCTACGGCTCACCAAAAAGAGCCAGGAGGTCGAAGGCTATTTTCTCGCCAATCGCAGCCTGCCGTGGTGGGCCGTAGGTTTATCTGTCATGGCGACGCAGCTTTCGGCCATCACACTTGTCGGCGCGACGGGGCAGGCATACGCCGACGGCATGCGGTTTGTGCAATTTTATTTCGCGCTGCCGATTGCGATGGTGATTTTGTGCGTCACCGTGGTTCCCTTCTTCTACCGCGCCAAAGTGTACACAGCCTACGAATACCTGGAGCGCCGCTTTGACGCGAAGACGCGCGCGCTGGCGAGCTTTTTGTTCTTGATCCAACGCGGCATGAGCTGCGGCGTCATCATCTCAGCGCCGTCGGTGATTTTGTCCATCGTACTCGGCTGGAACGAAACGACGACCGTGTTGGTGATGGGATTGACGACGGTGCTGTACACGATGTTCGGCGGCGTGCAGGCGGTGACCTGGACGGATGTGAAGCAAATGATCGTGATTTTCGTCGGAATGGGCGTGTGTTTGTTTGTGATTGTCAGCAAGTTTCCCGAAGGCGTTTCGATGAATGATGCGCTTCATTTGGCAGGCGCAGCGGGCAAATTGAAAACGGTGGATTTCAGTTTTAGCTTAACGGAAACCTACACATTCTGGTCAGGCGTGATTGCCGCGTTGTTTTTGTTCTTGTCCTACTTCGGCTGCGATCAAAGTCAGGTACAACGATTCCTAACGGCGCGGTCAGTGAGCGAAGGGCGCACGTCGTTGTTGATGAGTGCGTTCCTGAAAATCCCAATGCAGTTTGGCGTGTTGTTTATTGGCGTGATGGTGTTTGTGTTTTATCAATTCGTGCAGCCGCCAATGATTTTCAAACAAGATGTCGTGGCAAAAGTGCAGCAAAGCACGTATAGATCGGATTACGACAAGCTTCAATCGGAATATGATCGGGCCTTCGTTGCGCGTGAAAAAGCCGCCACGGATTTCGCGCAAGCGACCGATAGTCAGAGCGCGAAACAACAGTTCACCGCCGCCAACCAATCCATTAACGACATTCGTAAAAACGCGACCGATGTCATCAAAAAAGCAACGAATGCAACGGCCTTCAGCGATACGAACTACGTCTTCCCAACCTTCGTCACAACCTACATGCCTGCTGGCGTCATCGGCCTAATCATCGCGGCAATTTTTGCGGCGGCAATGTCTTCAATTTCCGCCGAACTCTCTGCGCTTTCGACCGCGACCGTAATTGATTTTTATCGGCGTCACATCAACACGACCGCGACCGATGCGCAGTATTTGCGTGTCGCCAAAATCTCTACCGGACTCTGGGGCATCTTCGCGTGCGTCGTCGCGTTGTATGCTTCGCGGCTCGGTTCGTTGATCGAAGTCGTGAACAAATTCGGCTCGTACTTTTACGGCTCCTTGCTCGGCGTGTTTGTGTTAGCGCTTGGCACGAAGCGCGCGACTGGCACCGGCGCATTCGTCGGTTTGTTTGCGGGCATTGCGTCCGTCGCCGTCGTCAGCACTTACACGAACATCAGCTTCCTTTGGTACAACCTCGTCGGCTGCCTGGCGGTTGTCGTCGTAGGAATGCTGATTAGTTTGATTGTTCCCAACAAAAAGGTGTAGGTATGAACTCCTCTCGTCGTGATCTGCTGCGCGGCTCGTTAGCGTTCACGCTGGCGGCCAATCTTTCCGCACAAACCAACAAAACCGCCATCACCGATGTCGCGGGCATCAAGGTCGGGCACTTCACCGACAAACGTCGCCCAACCGGTTGCACGGTCATCCTGACGGAAGCGGGCGCGACCGCAGGCGTAGACGTGCGCGGCGCGGCTCCCGGCACACGCGAAACCGATTTGCTTGATCCTCAAAACCTGATCCAACAGGTTCACGCGATTGTCTTGTCGGGCGGCTCAGCCTTCGGACTCGAAACCGCAACCGGTGTCGTCAAATATTTGGAAGAGCGCGGCATTGGCTACAACACAAACTTTGCGAAAGTGCCAATTGTGCCAGCCGCGATTTTGTTTGATCTGGCAGTTGGCGATGCCAAAGTTCGCCCCAACGCGAAAGCGGGATATGAAGCGTGCCAAAACGCTTCCGATAAAATGAGCGCCGAAGGCAATGTTGGCGCGGGTGCAGGCGCGACCGTTGGTAAATTGTTCGGGATGGATCGCGCGATGAAAGGCGGCATTGGCACATCTTCAATCAAGTTGCCGAATGGCTTCACCGTTGGCGCAATCGTCGCGGTCAATGCGGTCGGCGATGTGTTTGAGAACGGCAAGCTGATTGCCGGAGCGCGCACCGCTGATGGCAAAAGGTTAATGGGAACAATGCCTGCGATTTTGCGCGGCGAAAATCCTCCGCCGTTGCTGGGCGGCACCAACACGACGATTGGCGTCGTCGCCACCGATGCCAAACTCACCAAAGCCGAATGCCAAAAGATTGCCCAAATGGCGCACGACGGCCTGGCGCGCACGATCAATCCCGCGCACACGATGTTCGATGGCGACACGATCTTCGCGCTGGCAACGGGCAAAGTGGAAAAAGCCGCGAACGTGACATTACTTGGTGCGCTCGCTGCTGAAGCAATGGCGCAGGCCGTGATTCGTGCGGTGAAAGCGGCGAAAGGATTGCCGGGATTGCCGAGTGTGCATGAACTGTAATCCTATGGCTTTGCCACTTGATGTGCGGAATGGCTTTGCCTTTCCGGGCCATTCCGTTGTGATTTTGGGCTACGCCCGTTTTTGCCGTACGGACGGGCATAGCCCCATGATATTTTCTTAGCCTTGCGGAAAGGCAAAGCCATTCCGCACATCGGGCGGCAAAGCCGCGCATTCGCATTCCTGGTAATTTCGATAAATTTTGTCATTTTTCTTCAGCCCCAGCCGTTTAATTTAGATGCAAGTTTTGCCCGGCGTTCGTTCCAGCGAAGCAAACGCAATTCATTTTGGAGGCCGACCAACCTTAAAGGAGTAAAATATGAAGTTCTTTGCAACCATCACCATCGCCCTGTCATTACTGCTCACAATCAACGCGCAACCGCGCAACCGTCGCCCCGTAACCACGCCGCAACCTGCGCCGACCAATTCCGCTCTTAACCAACTGCCGCTCCGCCGCGTGATTTTGTATTCCAACGGCGTCGCGTATTTCGAGCGGCGCGGGACGGTCACAGGGCGCGCGGAAATCAATTTGTCATTCAAGCAATCGCAGGTGGACGACGTGCTGAAATCGCTGGTCGTGCTCGACCTCGGCAAAGGTCGCATCGGCGCGGTCAGTTATAACTCTTCGGCTCCGGCGGATGCGCGATTGCGCGAAATTCCGTTTTCAATTACGGCGGCGAGCCAGAGCGGTTTCGGCGGAATGTTATCGGTGCTGCAACAACTGCAAGGCGCGAAAGTAGCGATCACAACTCCCACTCGCAGCGCAACGGGCGCAGTACTCACGGTCGAAGAAAACAAAATTACGGTTGAAGCGAACAAGCCCCCAATCACGATACGCAATCTGGTGATCACCACCGAAAGCGGCGAATTGCAGAGCTTCGACTTGTCCGAAGTGAAATCGGTGAAACTCCTGGACGAAGGCGCAAAACACGACATCAACGAATTCGCCAACGCGACCGCTTCCGCACGTCGGCGCGATTCCAAGACAATCACAATTACTTCGGACGGAGACGGCGCGCGCGAAATGATTGTTAGCTACACGATTGCTGCACCGATCTGGAAAACGAATTATCGCGTCGTGCTCGACGCCGACGGCAAGCCCTTTTTTCAAGGCTGGGCGATTGTGGACAACGTCAGCGAAGAAGATTGGAGCAACGTGCAATTGTCGCTCGTGTCCGGCACGCCGATTTCGTTTATTCAACCCACGCAACAACCGCTCTATCGCCACCGCCCAGTAGTGCCGATCCCTGATGATTTGAAATTGAATCCGCAACGGATTGAAGAAACCGAAATGACAGGATTCAATAAAGGTGGTGGAAGAGGCACGGCAACTGAAACAGTTCAAGTAGATGGATTCACAGGCGCCAGGCTCCCAGCCAAAAGAACAGAGGACATTTCCATAAACGGACGAAGTGCTCAACAAATGGTACAAATTGCCCCTGGCGTGCTACAAAGCAACGGTAATAACTTTACCGCAGCAGCAAACAGCACAGGCTTTGCTCCCGCCACCACCAGCGTCAGTAATGCAATCACCAGCGGCGAATCCGGCGTTGAAGCTGCGGCGCAAGGCGAAGAAGTTGGCGAACTCTTTGAATACCGCATCGAACAGCCTGTCACCGTTAATCGCAATCGTTCCGCGCTCATTCCGATCATTCAAACCAAGCTCGAAGGCGAGCGCGTCACGTTCTACAACGAAGCCGTCAATCGCAATCAACGTCCGATGAATTCGATTCGACTGAAGAACATTTCCAAGCTTACGTTGGAAGGCGGCGCGGTCACGGTGATTGATGGCGATGCCTACGCGGGCGAGGCGTTGATGGATCGCGTCAAACCGAATGAACAACGTTTCATCGCCTTCGCACTCGACCTCGGCACAGTGATCACGACGAAGTTCAAATCTGACCGCGAACCTGTGTTTCTGGTCAAAGCGGCGAACGGCATTTTTGAAACGCACTATTATCAAATCGAACGCAAAACCTACACGATCATCAATCAGAGGGATAAGAAACGAACGGTTTACATCGAACACCCGTACCGCGAAGGTTGGAAGCTGTCGGACGCCACGCAAAAGCCTGCCTCACGCACGCTGAATCACTATCGTTTCCGTGTCGAATTGGAACCACGCGCGACGGTCGAATTGCCAATCACCGAAACGCAAGCGTTGCAGGACAGCTATCAAATTTCCCAAATCACGCGCCGCGACATTGAAATCTTTGTCAGCCGCAAATACATTGACGACGCCACAAAAGCCGAACTGGATAAATTGTTAGAACTGCAAGCGCGAATTTCGGGATTGCAAGCCAAGGTCGAAAAGCTTGACGAGGAGGCCGAAGCGATTGACGACGACCAAAAGCGGTTGCGCGAGAACATAGACAAGCTGAAAAATACGCCCGAAGCCAAACAGTTAATCACGCGCTACATTGCCAAAGCCGACGCTCAGGAAACGCGTCTAGAACAAATTGATAAAGAAAAGAAAGCCGCCGAAGAAGAACAAGGAAGATTACAAATCGAACTGTCCAAAGCCGTTCGTGAATTCAAATTTGATCGTAAGCTGTAAATTACGTTGCAGGACTCAAGTTACAAGGTTTCCAATTATTCATTGTCAACGGAGGTGAATATGACTCAGCCCATTTCAAAGGCGTACGCGCTGGCAACGGTGTTCGTACTATTTTTGACTACACTAACAGAAGCCCAACCCACCACATCTGCCAATTTACAAGAGGCGGCACGCCTTCACACACAAGCTGTTCAATTGTTCAATCAAGGAAATTACGATGAGGCATTGCCGCTCGCTAAAAAGTCCGTTGAAATTCGGGGAAAAGAGCTGAAATCCGATGACCATCTACTCGCAATCTCCTACCAAAACCTAGCCCATATTTATCGCGCTAAACGGAAGTATGATTTGGCAGAAAAATTTTTCCGGCTAACACTAAAAGTCGAAGAAAAACGGCTGGGAACAGATCATTCTGATTTGTATGATCTCATAGTCAACATTGCCTGGGTTTGCCACGGGCAAGGCAATACCCGCGAAGCCGAAAAGCTCCTCAAACAAGCGCTTGGAATAAAAGAAAAGCACCGAGACGCAAATCACGAAGAAGTCGTTGAGGCGCTTTACTATCTTGCTCAGTTTTATCAGAAAATTGGTTCCCCGGAAAAATCTGTTCCGTTTTATCAGCGAATGATTGCCGCACGAGAAAAAACTTTTGGCGAATTCAGTAACGCCGTAAAAGAAAGTGTCGAGCAATGTGCCTGTGCGCTACAGCAAGATCGAAAGATCGCCGAAGCCGATAAACTGTGGGAGCGCGCGCGGCTGATTGATCGCAAACTAAAACCAGAATATGAACAGGCGTCTCAAGGTATTTTAACCGGATATGCAATAAAGAAAGTTCAGCCAGCATATCCCGAGAGCGCCAGAGGCACTGGGACTTCAGGGGCGGTAATGATAAAAGTGATTGTTGATAAAGCAGGAAAAGTGATTGAAGCCAAGCCACTCTGTGGCCCAGATTTATTGATCAGAGCAGCAGAAGATGCCGCCCGTCAATGGGTCTTCGCCCCAACCAAAGTAAATGGGCAAGCAGTAAAAGTGCAGGGGGTACTAACTTTCAATTTCACTTTGCGCTAATAGCCGCCCTTTGCCATGTCCTATCTCACTATTCTCATCATCTATGCCACCGCGATGATCGCGCTCAGCATTTACGTTTCGCGGCGCTCCAAAAATTCCAGTGATTTCTTTGTCGCCGGACGCGGGCTGGGCGCGGGATTGATTGCGACGACGTTGCTGGCGGCCAATATTGGTGCGGGTTCGACGATTGGGGCGACGGGATTGGGCTATCGAATGGGACTGGCGGCGTGGTGGTGGGTTGGCGCGGCGGGAATCGGTTCATTAATCCTCGCGTTCACGATTGCGCCGAAGATTTGGCGCGTGGCCCGCGACCATAATCTGTACACTGTTGGCGATTATTTGGAGTTTCGCTACGACAAACGCGTGCGCGGATTGGCGGCAGTGTTGTTGTGGGTTGGATCATTGATTATTTTCGCCGGGCAATTGATTGGCGGGGCAGCGCTGCTCAACGTCGTCGCGGGCATCAACAAAACGCTCGGTTATGTGATCGCAGCGGCGGTCGTGACATTTTACTTTGCGATTGGTGGTTTGCACACAGCGGTGAGGGTCAACGTCTTGCAATTGGCAGTGAAATTGCTGGGCTTTTTGCTGGCGTTGTTTTTTCTGATCGCTGTTTCACCGCAGCCTTCAGCTCTCAATTTGCCTGACAGCTATTTCAGCTTCACGGACAATGGTCTGGCGACGCCGTTGTTTTATCTGGCAACCTTCACTCCAGCGTTCATCATTTCGCCGGGCATCGTGCAAAAAGTTTTTGCCGCACGAGATGAAAAAGCAGCGCGAGCCGGGGTCGGGCTGAATGCGTTGGGGTTGCTGCTCTTTGCTGTGGTCCCGGCGTTGTTAGGGATAGCAGCAAAATCACAGTTCCCGGCGCTGGCGAACAGTGAACTGGCCTTGCCGACCTTGCTGACCCAAGCCCTTCCCTTCTGGGTCGGCGCGTTGTTGCTGGCGGCGATCTTTGCCGCCGAACTCAGCGCGGCGGATGCGGTGTTGTTTATGCTCACGACTTCGCTCAGCAAGGATTTGTACCAAGCACATCTAAACCCGCAGGCGGACGATCAGCGATTGACGCAGGTCGCGCGCGCCGTTGCGATTGGCTGCGGCGTGATCGGGACGTTGTTGGCGATGTGGTTGGAAACGGTCTATTCCGCGCTGACAATTTTTTATACCTTGCTGACGGCGGCGCTGATTTTGCCGATGATCGTTGGTTTGTATATCAAACGCGTCACCGCCAGAGCCGCACTGGCTTCAATGATCGCTTCCGTGAGCGTGACGTTTGCTATTCATTATTTGAGCAACAAACAAGGCTATGGGGGCGTGCCACCTGCGATTTTTGGAATGGTTGTGGGAGCAGTGGTGATGGCCTTGGGGACGAAAGCGCCCCATCAATCACCGCCCTGATGCTTGCGGGCAAAAGCGATCAGCCACCCATTCTCAAAAGCGTTTCCCCGTTTACCCTGCCTCAATATTTTGCCTTTTCAATTCGCCCCGCAGACTTTAAGATGCGCGCAGTTTTTTTCTGTGACGATCAAGTAAGTCTTCGAGATTTTTATGTCAACAACCTATTCCAGTGATGATTTGCAAGAACGTGTTGCCCTGCCGTGTGCCATCGTAATCTTTGGTGCTTCTGGCGATTTAACGAAACGCAAATTGGTTCCCGCGCTCTTCCGCCTCTATCAGGAAAAGCTCTTGCCCGAACAATTTGCCATTGTGGGCATCTCGCGGTCAGCGATGACACACGATGAATTTCGGGCGCGGATGGAAGAAGCCATTACCAAATATGCGCCGTCGCAGCTTCAAGAGGCGTCCGCGTGGCACGACTTCGCACAAGGATTGTTTTATGTGCCGGGCGATTTGAGCAATCAGGAAACCTATCAACAGTTGAACGAATTGCTGCAAAAAATTGACCATCATCGCGGGACGGATGGCAATCGCGTCTTTTATCTTTCGACTGCGCCGGAACATTACAGCGAAGCCATCAAACAGCTCGGCAACGCCGGAATGGCGAAACCCGAAGCAGTTCACAATCAGCCAGCGCCGTTCGTCCGCATCATCATTGAGAAACCGTTTGGCACCGATTTAGCCAGCGCGATCAAACTGAACGAAGAAGTCGCCGCCGTCTTTGACGAAGATCAGGTCTATCGCATTGACCATTACCTCGGCAAAGAAACGGTCCAAAATCTATTGGTGTTTCGTTTTGCCAACGGCATCTTTGAGCCAATCTGGAACCGCAATTTCATTGATCATGTGCAAATCACAAACGCAGAAAGTCTCGGTGTCGAAGGGCGCGGCGCGTATTACGAAGGCATTGGCGTGATGCGCGACATGATTCAAAACCACGTTTTTCAAGTGCTGTCGCTCGTGGCGATGGAACCGCCCAACAGTCTGGCCGCCAATGCGGTCCGCGATGAGAAAATCAAGGCGATGCAGGCCGTGCGCCCGTTTCCAATGGATCGGTTGGAAGAGTTCGTCGTGCGGGGGCAATACGGCGCGGGATTTATTGAAGGCAAGTCGGTGATTGGCTACCGCGAAGAACCCGGCGTGAACCCTGAATCCACAACGGAAACTTATGCGGCGATGAAAATCTTCTTCGACAATTGGCGCTGGTCGGGCGTGCCGTTTTACATTCGCTCGGCAAAACGCATGCCGAAACGGATCACTGAAATTGCGATCCAGTTCAAAGAAGTTCCCCATCTCCTCTTTGGCAATATGGCGGCTGAGCAATTGGAGCCGAACGTCCTTGTTATCCGCATCCAACCGAATGAAGGCATCACCCTGCGCTTCGGCGCCAAGGTGCCGGGGCAGATGACGAAGATTCGTTGGGTCAACATGGACTTCCTCTATCACGAATCGTTCGACCAGAAACCGCCTGAAGCCTACGAGCGATTGTTGCTGGATTGCATTCTCGGTGATTCCACCTTGTACGCGCGCCGTGATATGACCGAACGCGGCTGGGAAATCGTGATGCCCGTGTTGGAAGCATGGAAAAAGACCAAGCCTGAATTCCCGAATTACTTGGCGGGAACGTGGGGATCGCCCGATTTAGATTGGCTGATGAAGCAGGACGGGCGGAAATGGCGCAAGTTGTAAAGGACGTGCATTTTTCGTGGCACGGACGGCCCGCCCGTGCTTATCTGCGATTTTTCGAAGATTCGCGGGCGGGCCGCTGGCGCTGCGATCTGCGAATGGTCTTCTGACTTGAATCTCAAATCAGCAATTCATAGGCTTCTGACACGTTTACTTCTGGTACTTGCTCATAAACGACCAAAACCAATCCACGACCCGAAAGCCGAGTTTGCCGCCATTCGGGTAAACGTGTCCCATCCCTTTCACCACTGCGAAATCGAATTCCGGCGTGCCGCCTGCGGTGGGCGTGTGATAGCGGAAGGTCGTAGCTTTTTGCGTGCGCTTGTAATCGTACTTGTCTTCGAGCTTCAGCAACGTTCCCCACGGATACACGACTCTGGTTTTTAGGAAACTGTTGGGAGCGACGGCGGATTCGTCCACCGGGAAAGAAGTGACCCCGGCACCGTGTGTGACTTTTCCATCTACTTCACCCAGGATGTGCATCACGGGGCGAGGCTTGAAAGGCTCACTTGTGTATTCGCTCGTTCGTTTGATTTCCTCCTGGTTCATCGGGTTACCAATGGCACAAATCCCATAGGCAGCGAAGATGTTAGTGAGTTGGATCGCCAGGCGCGAGGTAAATTGTGCGCCATTGGAAAAGCCTGTCGCGTAAAACCGATCCGCATCTACCGCGTAATTTTTCTTCACCGTCTCAATCATCGCCAGCACGAATTCGACGTCGTCATACAATTTCTGGTTGGGGAAATTGGGATCGAGCATGTCCGGCAGCCGAAAGATATGCCACTTGGTGGTGAACTGCGCGAGATTCTCTTTGACTTCGCCCTGTTGATAGATTTCGTCGCTGAAAATGTGGTAGCGCAAGGCCGAGCCGGAAACAATGGTGAGGCCTTCTTCATCGGCTTTTTCTTTCCAACCGGAGTCACGCAAAAACGCCGGGCCATTGCCGCCCGTGCCGTGGAAGGCAAACACGACAGGCGTTTTCTGATCGGTTGATAATTTCGCCGGGCGATAGACAACAAATTCGCGGTTCACGCCTTCGAGTTGCAGCGTGAAGGTTTTTGCACCCGCCATAGTGGTTTGTGCATTGGCTCGATTTTGTCGTGCTTGCTGAATCTTGCGGAGCGGGCGTTGTTGCGCAAAAGCAACTGTAACGATCAAGATCAGTAGAAAAGATAGCAACGCAATTTTTTTCATAAAGCTTCCGTTGAGTAGAGTACAAGCCCGTACCGCGCAATAGGCCGCACGAGGGACTCGCGTTGTCGAGAAAAAAGTCAGCTTGAACGGTGCGCAATCGTTTAGCGAGGGACAATCTCTGGTGAGGTTGCGCTATAAATAATTTTGATTTGGCAATTATTCCTACAGTTTGAAGACGAGACACACTTCATACCGGTCCCTTTAACTTTTGGGCTACATCTGCCGCCTTCGGAAAGACAATTGCACTCAAATGATCCCACTGTGTTATTTGCCTGGACGTCCTGGACAGAAACGGTACTCGGATTGGTTTGGACAAACCGATACCCGCTTTTGAGCTGCACCGAGTTGCCTTTGACAGTCGCCCCTTTGACGGCATTGCCCGTGGTCGGTGCGGCTTCGCGGCGTGTGGCCTTTTTGGGACGGTCTTTGGGGTTTGGTTTTTGCGCAGGCTCCTGAGCGCCAACGCCATGAAAAAGGCTCCCGGCACTCAAAATGAAAGCCGCACATAAACATCCCATTATGATTGTTCTTCGCATATCCGCTCCTTCTTTATAGGTCTGTAATAGAGGGCGAAGTGTTTGGCAGGAATCCACGACTGGCACAGCGTTGAATTCGTGCTGCGTCAATGTCACTTTTGCCAAACACTCCGCAGGAGGTTAGGCCATATTATTTTCGTGAACGGCTATTGTGTTTCTTGCGATAAATCTTGCGGCTGGTTTGATTCATGTCCTGATGAATTTCCTTGCGCTCAGCTCCCGTGACAGTTCCATCGGTCTTGGCGGCAACTTTATCCTGCTGGATTTCTTTGGCGTCTTTCGCAATGGATTTGGTTTCGTGTTTGGTCAGTGATTTGTTTTTCACACCACGATGAACGCGTCGGGCTTGATTCTTTTGGCGTTTTGTCACGCCCGGAGTTTTGACGCCTGGTTGAGTAGAGGTGGTTGTTTCGGTTTGCGCTCCGGCGATAATCGTCAGAGCAAAGGTTAAGCAGAGTGTCAGTACAAATGTGATACGTGTATTCATGTTTTTCTCCTGTAGGGTTTAAGGGGTAAAGAAAATTCTTTCGTCGTAAGAATCACCTGTGGCTTCGTTCAATTGAATCTCAAAGTTGCGACGATAGCGATAGAAATTATGTTTTTTCATAAGTGCCTTCTGTAAGTGAGGTGCAAGCCACGAAATTATTTTCGACTTCTACAACTACAACGACGCTCCGGTATTCGGTACGTAGTGCAGCGAGGGCGAAATTTGTATCAATCTTTTTTCACTTTTTTTGCAGCAGGCATATTTTGATCTGAGCCGATTGCCGCGTAATTCCTGCGAATATGAAACGAAGGAATATTTTCTTGGCGGGAGGCGATTGTCTGGCATAATCGCGGCTGCCCGACTAACTCCTCTCAAAAGGAAGCAAACTAAGGAAGCCATGAAATCATCACCACCTAAAAATCTGGTCGTAATCACCACGCTGTTTATTGTTTCGTTCACTTCATCTGCCCAAACGCCGACAACGGCGATGGACTGGTTCAAGCAGGGGCTACAACAATTGGAGGAGAAAAAGTACGAGGCTGCCGTTCAATCTTTTACCCAATGCGTCAAGCTTGAACCGCGCGCCGACGGGTGTTACTCCAATCGTGCTGCTGCTCATCGGATGAAAGAGGCGAACAAAGAAGCCATCGCAGATGTCAATAAAGCTATCGAGTTGGCTCCGAAGAAAGGTGGGCACTACATTGTGAGGGCCAGCATCTCCTTCGATTTGGATCGCTTTGACGATGCGCTCAACGATTACAACCAAGCGATAGCATTGGACGCCACGCTGGTATGGGCGTATCGCGGACGGGCGCAAACCTATTGCAAGAAAAACAATCTGGAATTAGCCGCTGCCGATGAAAAGAAAGTCGTGGAACTCGGTGACAAGGTGAATAAAACCTGCACTGAATTAAAACGCGGCGAAGCTTCGCGCCAGCAATTGGTCGAAGATTTTCAGTCCAGCCAATATTTCAAGGCTG
>JAEUQN010000094.1 GCA_016789725.1 Blastocatellia bacterium
GCCGGGGACGGCTCCTGACTGCGGAATGGATTTAGTGCCAGTGTACGAAGAAGGCGCAGCGACTAAAGCCAATCTGCCGGAAGGCGCATTTCAAATCAGCCCCGAAAAACAGCAGATGATCGGTGTGCAATATGGTGAAGCAAGCTATCTGTCAGTAACGAAGACCATTCGTGCTGTCGGGAAAATGGCGTATGACGAAACGAAAATCACCCGCGTGCATCCGCGCATTGAAGGGTGGATTGAAGAGGTCTTCGTAGATTTCACGGGCAAACAGGTTGGTAAAGGACAACCGCTGATTAGCCTGTACAGCCCGGAACTCTGGCAAACGCAGCAGGAATATTTGCTTGCGCTCAAAGGCCGCAACGAATTGGCGAATAGCTCGTTTCGTGAAGCGGTAGCGAGCAGCGCCTCGCTCCTGGAAGCAGCGCGCAAGCGACTTGAGCTATGGGATATTGATTTCAAGCAACTGGAACATCTCGAACATACCGGCAAGCCGTTCAAGACGCTTACGCTCTACGCGCCCTCGGATGGTTTCGTCCTCACACGCAATGCGTTTCCGAAACAACGTGTGACGCCGGAAACGGAGTTGTATGCGATTGCTGATCTCTCGACGATCTGGGTGCTGGCGGACATTTACGAATATGAAGCGCCGGAAATCAAACTAGGGCAAGCTGTCAGCATCACGCTGCCGTATGGTGGTGGACGCCCATTGCTTGGCAAAGTCGCGTACATCTATCCGCAACTCGACAACACGACTCGCACGCTCAAAGTACGAATCGAAGTGCCAAATCCCAGGTTCACGCTCAAGCCCGATATGTATGCGAATGTTGAACTCAGCATTGATTACGGCAAGCGTCTGGTTGTGCCGCAAGAAGCGGTGCTGGATTCAGGGGCGGAACAAACGGTTTTCGTCGCGCACGAAGGCGGCTACTTCGAGCCGCGCAAAGTTCAGCTTGGCGCGAAAGTGGATAACAACATCGTTGTCCTGAGCGGCCTCAAAGCCGGCGAGCGTGTGGTTACTTCCGCGAATTTCCTGATTGATTCAGAAAGCAAATTGAAATCCGCCGCGAGTGGTATGGGAATGCCTGGAATGAATCACGGCGGTAGCGCAAGCGAGAGTAAAGCTGCACCACCGACGGATCACTCGCAGCATCAACTCAAAGCGACGTCTGTTCCGTCGCCGAAAGCAGAAGACCATTCGCAGCATCAACAAAAGCTGACGCCAACACCGAAGAAGCAAGAAACAGATCATTCACAACATCAGTCGAAGAAGGAACCCCAGGTTCTCTACTGGTATGACCCGATGCACCCGAATTACCGCGCAAATAAACCGGGCAAAGCACCTGATTGCGGAATGGATTTAGTGCCGAAGTACGGGAATGAAAAGAAGGAGCGGTGATGATTAACAAGATCATTGAGTTTTGCGCGCACAACAAATTCATCGTGCTTCTCATCATCGGGATGGCGACGCTCGGCGGATGGTACTCGATGCGCAACATCACGCTTGATGCGATCCCCGATTTGTCGGATACGCAGGTCATCATCTACACGCGCTGGGATCGCAGCCCGGACATCATCGAGGATCAAGTGACGTACCCGATCATCTCCGCAATGCTCGGTGTACCGAAGGTCAAAGACATTCGCGGCTTCTCGGATTTCGGGTATTCGTATGTCTACATCATCTTTGAAGACGGGACGGATTTGTATTGGGCGCGCTCGCGCACGCTGGAATACCTGAGCAACATCACCCCCAAGCTACCAGCGGGCGTCAACGTCGAACTGGCACGCGACGAAACGGCAGTCGGCTGGATTTATCAGTACGCGCTGGTGGACACGACGGGCAAGCGCAATCTGGCCGAACTTCGCTCGCTGCAAGACTGGCACTTGCGTTACGAATTGCAGTCGCTGCCTGGCGTGGCCGAAGTCGCGCCGGTCGGTGGCTTTGTGCGTCAGTATCAGGTCAACCTTGATCCCAACGCACTGGCAGCCTACAAGATTCCCATTGACAAGGTGGTGGAGACAATCCGCCAGGGCAACAACGATGTCGGTGGGCGGCTGGTGGAATTCACCGGGCGCGAATATATGGTGCGCGGGCGCGGCTACATTCGTTCGCTCGCGGATGTTGAGAACATTGTCGTCGGCACGAATATGGAAACCGGGACGCCGATTTTGATGAAGCAACTCGGCAGCGTCGTGCTGGGGCCTGATCTGCGGCGCGGCATCGCCGAGCTTGACGGACAGGGAGAGACCGTCGGCACAATCGTCATCATGCGTTCGGGCGAAAATGCGCTGAGGGTGATTGAGCGCGTGCGTGCCAAGCTCAAAGAGATCGAACCCAGCCTGCCACAAGGCGTGAAGCTTGTGACAACCTACGACCGGGGCGAACTGATTGAGCGTTCCATTGATACGCTGAAGGACGCGCTCACCGAAGAGTTGATTGTCGTCAGTCTGATCATCCTCATTTTCCTGCTGCACCTGGCGAGCGCCATCGTCCCGATTGTCACGATCATTGTCGCAGTCATCATCTCCTTTCTGCCGATGTTCGGGCTGAACGTCACGGCCAACATCATGTCGCTGGCGGGCATTGCCATCGCTATTGGCGCGATGGTGGACGCCTCGATTGTCGTGGTCGAGCAGGTGCATAAGAAGCTGGAGGAATGGGCGGCTAACGGGCGGCAGGGCAGTTACAAGGATGTGATGATTGCGGCAGCCAAAGAAGTCGGCAGCCCCAGTTTCTACTCGTTACTGGTGATTGCCGTCGCCTTTGTGCCGATCTTTGCGCTCGAAGCGCAGGAAGGACGCTTGTTCAAGCCACTCGCCTTTACCAAAAATCTTTCAATGGCAACGGCGGCGGTTCTTTCCATTACTCTCGTTCCGGCCATCCTTCTGCTTTTTATTCGCGCCAACAAGTTCGAGTTCCGCCCGCGCTGGCTGTGCCGCGTCGTCAATACAATCGTTGTCGGCAAGATTTACAACGAAGAGAAACATCCGATCAGCCGTGTGCTAATGCGGGTCTATCAACCCGTCGTTGAGTTCGTGCTGCGTCATCAGTGGGGCACGATCATCGCGGCGCTGCTCATCGTGCTGCTGACGATCCCTGTCTATAACCGGCTTGGCTCGGAGTTTATGCCGCCGCTGGACGAAGGCGTCTTGCTGTACATGCCAACAACGATGCCCGGCATCTCTGTAACGGAGGCGCAGCGCGTACTTCAGGTGCAGGATAAGCTGCTCATGTCCTTCCCCGAAGTCGAGCGCGTGTTCGGCAAGGCGGGGCGGGCCGAGACCGCGACCGATCCTGCGCCATTCTCAATGATGGAAACCGTCGTCGTGCTCAAGCCGCACGAGCAATGGCCGAAGACGCCGCGTTGGTATTCGGACTGGGCCCCGGAATGGTTGCAGCGGCAACTACGCCGCGTCTGGCCTGACCACAAGAACACACAGGAACTGATTTACGGCCCTGGTGGAATGAATGAAGTAATGCAGATTCCCGGCGTGGTCAACGCCTGGACAATGCCGATCAAGGCGCGCGTGGATATGCTCACGACGGGCGTGCGCACACCTGTCGGCATCAAGGTGCTTGGCCCTGACCTGAACAAAATTCAAGAGATCGGTCAGCACATCGAACTCGCGCTGAAAGACGTTCCCGGCACAGCGAGTGCCTTTGCCGAGCGCACGGCGGGCGGCTATTTCCTGGACTTTCATCTCAAGCGGGAAGAGTTGGCGCGCTACGGGCTGACGGTAGATCAGGCCAACATGGTCGTGATGTCTGCCATCGGCGGGGACAATGTTTCTACCACTATCGAAGGGCGGGAACGCTATCCGATCAATGTGCGCTATCTGCGGGATTACCGCGACACGATTGATCGCCTCAATCGCGCACTGGTGCCGACAATGGATGGCAAGCAAATTCCCCTCGCGCAAATCGCCGACCTCAAGCTGCAATCCGGGCCGGGCATGATCCGCGACGAGAACGGGCGCTTGAGCGGCTATGTGTATGTGGATGTGTCGGGCGTAGACATCGGCACGTATGTCAACAACGCCAAGCAAGCCGTGCAGCAGAACGTCCAGATGCCGCCCGGTTACACGCTGACTTGGAGCGGGCAGTACGAGAACATGCAGCGAGCGGCGGAACGATTGATGGTCGTCGTGCCGGTGACGATCTTCATTATCTTCCTGTTGCTGTACTTCAACACCCGCTCGCTCGTGAAAACGATGATCGTCTTTCTGGCCGTGCCGTTTTCCGCAGTGGGCGCAGTTTGGCTGCTCTATTCGCTGGATTACAACATGAGCATCGCCGTTTGGGTGGGGCTGATCGCGTTGCTGGGCGTGGATGCGGAAACCGGTGTCTTCATGCTGCTGTACCTCGATCTTGCTTATGACGAGTGGCGGAGCAAAGGGCGGATGCAAACCAAAGCTCATTTGCAGGAGGCCATCGTACACGGAGCCGTCAAGCGGCTGCGCCCAAAGTTTATGACTGTCGCCGTGGACTTCATCGGCCTGGTTCCGGTGATGTGGGCGACAGGCACAGGGGCGGACGTGATGAAACGCATTGCCGCGCCGATGGTCGCAGGCATGTTCACTTCGTTCGTGATGGAACTGGTCGTGTACCCGGCGATTTATGCGCAGTGGAAATGGCACGCTGAAGTGAAGCGACAGCCGTCGCTGAGCGTCGCGCCCACCAACGCAACAAGCTGACTGCGATTATGAAAGTCTCAAGAAGAAGCAAATGGATGAGCAAACTCGCGCGCTTGTTTTTCCTCGCCGCGCTGCTGGCGCATAGCGTCGCTGCGCAAACCACACAGGTTGATGATCCCGTCCAACGCGCACACGAGAGAATCGAGGCGGCGGTAGACGGACGCGCCGTCGCCGCCGAGCGTGCGCTGGCTGCCGCTCAACTCGTCAATAAAGGCGTTGAAGCGAGGAAGCAGGGAAAACATACAGCAGCGCAGACAGCCTTGCAGCAGGCGCAATTGATGATCGCTTCCTCCACGTCTGCCGAACGAGGATTGCTCGGCGAAGAATTGCTGCGCCGTATTGCCGAGGAGCAAGCCATCCTCAACCCCAAACCAGCGGCAATCACCTTGCCGCAAAAGACAAACGATCTGTTTGCTCCAAAGATTCCCCGCCTTGTCGTCGCTCGATACCAAGCGTATCGGGATACGTTCACGCGCATTTTGGCTGAGGAAAATGTGCCGCCCGAATTGCTGGCAGTGGCGCTCGTGGAGAGCGGGTTCAATCCACAAGCACTCTCGCCGAAAGGCGCGCGCGGTATCTGGCAATTGATGCCAATAACGGCGGCTCGTTACGGCTTGCGCACTGAAGCCGCCAACGATCAACGCACCCATCCCGAATTTGCTACTCGTGCTGCTGCCCGCTACCTGCGCGATCTCTATCAACAATTCGGCGACTGGAAGCTGGCCCTCGCCGCGTACAACACAGGTGAGGGGCGCGTGCAACGAATCATCGCTCGTACAGGCCTCCGCGATTTTGACGAACTGGCACGGCGCGGATGGTTGCCGCAGGAAACACGAAACTATGTGCCGGCGGTGTTGGCCGCGTGGGAACACTTGCGCCAACACCGTAGCCCAACAAAATGAGAGGAGCGCGTATGCGATACCTGAACTGGGTGGTCGTTTTATTTTTTTCCTGTTTGCTTGCCTCTGTAACTCTTGCCCAGAGCTATGAATTTCCCGTCGAACACGAACACACGCTGCGCAATTGTCGCGGGAAATTGTTCATCACCGCAGATAAGATTGAGTACCAGACGGATCACAAGAAAGATGCACAGAGCTGGCAATACACGGAACTGCGCCAACTCAAAGTGCTTTCTCCCGTCGCGCTGGAGTTGGTGACGTATGAAGATCAGCCGCGCTTGGCGGGACGAGATCGCATCTTCAAATTCACGCTGTTGTCTGGACAAATTACGCCGGAGATTAGCGCCTTATTGATGAAGGCTGCCCCGCGTCCCATCGTCACCAGTGTCTTGCTTCCAATGCAGGATGAACCACGCTTCGCGGTTCTGGTCAAACACCTTCGTCCGCTGAACGGTTCGCTTGGAACCTTGAAAATCTATGCCGACCGAATTGTCTATGAGGCTTCTGGTGATGAAACGGAATCGCGTTATTGGCGCTACAGCGACATTCAAAATTTCAGTCACTCGGAACGTTACCGGTTTGAAATTGTGACCTATGAAGATGGGATCGGCGGTTTAAAGGAGTACAACTTCCAACTGCGAGAAGAACTTCCTACCGGCATCTACGATTATGTGTGGACACGTGTCTATCCATCAAAGTTTCAGCATCTGGAAAAACTGTCGCAATCGTCCAACGAGTCGAACAAGGAGTAAGCCGTATGACACAAGAAACCGATCAGGAAACCATCGCTCACCTGCAAGACCTCGTGCGCAAGCATAGTGTTTTTTATGCTGTGTATCAGGAGAGAGTGCTAAAAGAGGAAAGCCTGGAACGGGTCGGATTTGATTTGGAACTGTACGGCATCCACGATCATCCGCAAGGAATCATTAACCCTGGTTGCGACCAGTGTGAGACGGTGTATGAAGATTTGAAGCAGATTGCCGAATGGTTTCTGCCGAAAGAAGAACGCGCTTCGGTGTATAAAATCGCCCCCTTCGACCAAGCCTTGCACATGCCACCCAGTCGCCAATTTCGACCGGAAGTTGAGTTACAGATCAGAATTTTACATCGGCACGATCCAGAGGAACCCATTGATGATTGCGAGCGATTGTGTCTGAAAGAAATGCGCGAGAAACTCGCCGCACTTGGCGCGAGAGAAGGAAAGTGATGGCCAAGAACAGGCATCGAAAAGTTTGAGTTCAGTTTCCAGATGGCCGTTCGATGTCTTGAGAAGCCGAAAATTAAAAGCCGGAAAAGAGGCGCTATGGTCTCAATGGATCTTCATCCTCAAATGCTCATTCGTTTAGTGGTAGCAATGATGCTGGGCGCATTGGTTGGCTACGAGCGCGAGCGTGACGGGAAACCTGCTGGAGTGCGTACACACGGTATGGTGTCTTTGGGCGCAGCTTTGTTCACGGTCGTTTCACTATATGGCTTTGGCCCGACGGCTGATCCAACGCGTGTGGCGGCGATGGTCGTCTCGGGCATTGGCTTTCTCGGCGCAGGCGCGATTCTACATCAACGCGAGAGCGTTCACGGATTGACGACTGCTGCTAGTCTTTGGGTTACGGCTGCCATAGGTACGGCGGTTGGGGTGGGGATGATAGGGATGTCAGTGGTCACGACCCTATTGATTTTTTTGCTATTGCGCTTTGGCCCGCGACCAGGAAAAAACCGCCCCAAACAAGAGGGGGAAGTTTCGCGGCCAACGCGGTCAGAGAAGGCAATTGAACCTAAAGGTAAGGAGATTTGAATGAATCGAACTTCACAGCATCATGCAACTCGCGTTGCCATTGTCGGTGTCGGGAATGTGGGAGCGACCTTCGCTTATGCCCTGCTCTTGAGTGGGTTGGCGGCAGAGATTGTTTTGATTGACGAAAATCGCAAAAAGGCGGAAGGCGAGGCGATGGATTTGAACCACGCCATTCACTTTTCGCATCCCACGCGCATCTGGGCTGGTGACTTTCAGGATTGTGCTGGAGCAACCGTAACCGTGATCGCTGCGGGCGCAAATCAAAAGCCTGGGGAGACGCGGCTTGATCTCGTCAAGAAGAATGCTGTCATCTTCCGGCAGATCGTGCCGGAGGTCGCACGTCACAACCCCGATGGCATCTTACTCATTGCCACCAACCCGGTAGATGTCTTGACCTATACCTCATTACAACTGTCTGGCTTACCTCCGCAGCGCGTGATTGGTTCTGGCACAATTTTGGATACCTCGCGCTTTCGTTATCTGTTGAGCCAACATTTCGGCGTTGACCCGCGCAGTGTGCATGGCTTCATCATCGGAGAACACGGCGATAGCGAAGTGCCGGTGTGGTCGCTGGCCAATATCGCAGGGATGCGGTTGCGCGATTTTTGCACTGCCCAAGGCGTGGCTTATGACGAAACGGCAATGGAGGAAATTTTTCGCCAGACCCGTGATGCCGCGTATCACATCATCTCCCGCAAAGGTGCAACGTACTATGCAGTCGCAGCAGGCATGATGCGCCTGGTCGAAGCCATTTTGCGCAACCAAAACACGGTGCTTTCCGCTTCCAGCTTGATCGAGAATTACTACGGCATTAGTGATGTTTGCCTGAGCTTGCCCACCGTCATCAATCGGAACGGTGTTGAGCGTGTCTTGCGGTTAGCGTTGAGCAAGCAGGAGATCGCCGCTGTACAGCATTCGGCTGAAGTACTGCGGACAACTTACGCACAAATCAGAGAGGAGCAGCCATGAAACGCATTGCCGTCTTAACGAGTGGCGGAGATGCTCCTGGCATGAACGCTGCGATTCGCGCGGTGGCTCGTAGCGCACTGGCACAAGGTTGGGAATCTTTTGGTGTACGGTGTGGTTATGCGGGATTGATCGGAGGCCATTTTGAAGCACTGGATGCCCGTGCGGTTGGCGGTATCGTCCAGCGCGGGGGGACAATTCTGGGGAGTGCCCGTTGCCACGAATTCCAAACTGAAGATGGCCGTCTTGCTGCACTACGCCAGCTTCATCAGCAAGCGATTGATGCTCTGGTAGTCATTGGCGGCAATGGTTCACAAACCGGCGCGCAGGCGCTTTCCCAGATGGGATTTCCTGTGGTAGGAGTCGCTTCCACTATTGATAACGACCTCGTCGGCAGTGACATCACCATTGGTGTTGATACGGCGCTCAACATCGCGCTGGAGGCGATTGATCGCCTGAAAATCACGGCTTCCTCACACCATCGCGCCTTTCTCGTTGAAGTGATGGGACGCAATTGCGGTTATCTGGCATTGATGGCCGGGATCGCGGGCGGCGCGGAAGTCGTCGTGATCCCGGAGATCGAAACAACACCAGAACAAGTGGCGGAAGAATTACGTGCGGCGTACGAGCGCGGCAAAGCACACGCCATCGCGGTCGTGGCGGAAGGCGCACGCTATGATGCAGAGGCGCTGGTAGCGTACTTCCGCGAACATCACGCGCGAATCGGATTTGGTCTGCGCGCAACAACGCTCGGTCACGTACAACGCGGTGGCGCTCCGACAGCATACGACCGCATCTTGGCGACACGGCTTGGCGCGGGTGCGGTTGCAGCCTTAGCGCGTAGTGAAGCGGGTGTCTTAGTTGGTATGGAGCAAGGTCGTGTTGTGCATACGCCGTTCGCAGAAATCGTCGGATGCCAAAAGCCGATTGACCCGGAATTGTTCACGTTGGCGAGAATCCTCAATCAATAATCGCCGGGAGATTTTATGAGAAAGAACCCAAGCAGTAACCTCACCGACGTAACCGCGAACGAACCGATAGAATCGTTGGTGACAAGCTCGCCTCCATTGGCCCGCAGCAATAAGCATCATCTGCTCATTATCACGGATGTGGAGGAAAGCCGGGCCCGGCTCAGAGATGTGTTGATGGCGGATGATATAGAAATCACGGCTGCGGCTTCTCCCGAGGAAATGTGTCGGGGTTGTTGTGGCCAACAGGATTTGGTGGTGATTGATGTTGGCCCGGAACATTTGGGGGAAATCCTCAAGACCCTCAGAAATTGTGCGGGTTGTGCGGAGGTGCCGGTGCTGGTGGAAATCAGTCGCATCTCTGCTGCGCCAGATTTAGCCGGTCTGCTTCCAACGTATCGCGCCATGCCATGCGGATATGCGGACTTGATTGCGCTCGCGCGGCGGCGACTAGCTGCCCGTCCAGCAGAACACCAGTCGCTCGGAATTCTCTGAATGCTAGATTGAGGAGGCGTGATGAAAAATGTAGCCCATGACCCAGTTTGTGGAATGTCAGTCTTGCCAGAAAGAGCATTAACAGCTTACGACCAAGATCGAACGATCTATTTCTGCTCGGAGTTCTGCCGAAGCAAATATCTCGCCGAGCCGGAAAAATATCGTGCGGCATTGGTGACACCCAGTTACGACGATGTCAACGAGCATCGGCGCATCGCCTATTTCTCAATGGAAGTTGCCGTGGGAGCCAAACTGCCGACCTACGCGGGCGGGCTTGGGGTATTGGCCGGCGATACCTTGCAATCCTGTGCTGACCTCCGTGTGCCGGTGGTGGGTGTGACGTTGCTGTCGCGGCAAGGCTACTTTGACCAGCGACTCGATGAGTGGGGTACACAAACTGAATCGCCCGTGCAATGGCATCCTGCGCATTTCCTGCTCCCCTTGTCTGAAGTCGTCAGCATAGAGATCGAGCAAAGAACTGTGCTGGTACGCGCCTGGCAATACGACCTCGTCGGAATGAGCGGTTATGTCGTGCCATTGCTTTTCCTCGACACAGACGTAATCGGAAACTCTGCTGATGACCGCGCGCTTACGAATTTCCTTTATGGCGGCGATCAACGGTATCGGTTAGCACAGGAAATCATTCTCGGCGTCGGTGGCGTCAGGCTGCTACGTGCTTTGGGGTATGGTGGGATTGAGAAGTTTCATTTGAATGAAGGACACGCCAGCCTGCTCGTCTTGGAGCTGCTGCGCGCGCAAAAAGAAAAATCATCCGTCGAGTGGGATTTTGATTTTGTCAGGAATCAATGTGTATTCACCACGCACACGCCCATTCCGGCTGGGCACGATCAATTCGAGTATGACTTAGTCCGTCGCGTATTGGGAGAGTTCGTTCCTTTTGAGGTCTTGCGCATGCTGGGCGGACAGGAACGGCTGAATATGACGTTGCTGGCGATGAACCTGAGCCGCTATGTTAATGGCGTAGCACAGCGACACGAAGAAGTTTCGCGCGCAATGTTTCCCGGCTATCCGATCCATCATGTTACGAATGGTGTGCATGCGTGGCGTTGGACGTGCGACAGTTTCCAGGCGCTTTATGATAGTTATTTGCCGGGTTGGGCAAATGATCCTGCGATGTTGCGCAAGGCGCTGAGTCTGCCCCACGAGGAAGTCTGGGCTGCGCATCTCGCCGCCAAAGCGCACCTGCTTGAAATCATCAAAGAGCGCACAGGCCGAGTTCTCTCAACGGATACATTCACGATTGGATTTGCTCGCCGCGCGACACAATACAAACGCGCGGACTTGGTTTTCTCTGATGTGGATCGCCTACGAGAGATTGCGAAACAAGTTGGCCCCTTGCAATTCGTGTTTGCTGGAAAGGCGCATCCGCACGATGAAGTAGGCAAAGAAATGATTCGCCGTATCGTTGCCATAGCGCACGAAGTGGGCGATGAGATACCGATTGTTTATTTGGAAAACTATGATCTGGAGTTAGCACAATTTTTGGTTGCGGGCAGTGACCTTTGGCTCAACACGCCGCAACGCCCACTGGAAGCGTCCGGTACTTCAGGCATGAAAGCTGCGCTCAATGGAGTGCTGAATTTCAGTGTTCAGGATGGTTGGTGGATCGAAGGGCAGATTGAGGGAGTTACAGGCTGGAGCATAGGTGCGCGCACGCCGGAACTGAATCACGATGACGTTCTGAGCAAACAGGATGCGGATGATCTCTACTGCAAACTGCATGATGTAATTGTTCCCTTATTTTATCAGAAGCAGGAACAGTGGGTGGCCATGATGTGCAATTCAATTGCCCTGCTTGCTTCATATTTCAACACGCACCGTGTGGTGCAGCAGTATGTGACGAATGCCTACTTAGCTTGAAAGGTTGACGTCAAAATATGGATACAAGCCCCTATTTGCGTTTTATTTCCAAGCTAACTTGGTCGTAATAGGGTTCCTTTTTAGGAGTAGCTGATAGGAAAGAAAAAGATCATCGAATTGCGGGAACAAAACCGACACGTTGGGCGATATAATAGTTGGTAGCGAGCAAGAATGAACTGCTTGCCTGAATTTACTTATGTTGAGAGGTCTCATCACAACCTTACTGATTTTTGCTTTTGTCACGCCTGGGCTGGCGCGCATCGGTCAGTGTGAGATGACGTCGCCGCATTGCACTAACGAAATGGCTTGTTGCCAGCAGGCACAATCCGTCACCGGTTCAGCGGCGGCACGGTTATGCTGTGAAATCTTCTGCGGAGAACCGCTCGATAAAGGGGCCGGACTCACGGCGAATGTGACTTTGCCCGCCCTCGCTGTTGTCCCTATTGTATCCTTTACCTCTTCACCAGTTTTTACTCCTCTGAATACAGCGCAGGCTGAACTGGCAATCCGTGTAGTGAATTCATCGTTGTGCCAGCATCGTCCGCCGCCACTTTTTCTCTCCCATTCCGCCTTCCTAATTTAAGCAGGCCAAAGTGTGTTTACTTGCCACGCAATTGCAGGAAAAGTGCCTGTGTTGCGTTGCTCGCGGACTGTTTTCGTACCGGAAACGCCGACCTTTTTCAATTAGGGAATGGGAGATTTATATGCTGTTATCTCAAAGACATCTTCGCCGGAAAGCATCTTTACTGCGATTCTTTGGCGGAATCGCCATCGCTATAAGTTTGTCTGCAATTTTGCTTGCCCAACCAAACCCGCGCGCCATCGAAAGAACTCTTCTTACGCCAGAAGCTGGGGGGGAGGCACGCCTCAGAATGAATACAGAAGTCGTTTCGTTGACGGTTTCCGTGAGCGATCAGGAAGGTCGTTTCCTGCCCGGCCTGACCAAACAGGATTTCAAGGTGATGGATGACCACGTGATTGAGGAAATTAGTCACTTTAGCGAGGCCGATGCACCAGCATCCGTGGGCATCGTTTTTGATCTTTCCAGTTCAATGAGCGCGGGCAAAATCAACCGTGCGCGCGAAGCTCTGGCTCGATTTATCCAAACCAGTCATCAGGAGGACGAATATTTTCTGATCGGATTTCGTGACCACGCGGAAGTCTTGCTCTCAGGGACACGTGACAGTGAAGCCTTGTTACAGCGCGTTGCCTCCTTGCGTCCAGAAGGGGAGACGGCGCTTTACGACGGTGTGGCATTGGCGCTCAGGCAAGTGTCCCAAGGGCGGTACGCGAAGCGCGCGCTGATTGTGATTAGTGATGGCGAAGATAATCGTTCACGCATCACCTACAACCAGGTGCGCCGCCAATTACAAGAGGCCGATGTCACGATCTGGACAGTGCTGATCGGCCCGTTACTCCCACGTAGCAATGGCGGAGCGGTGATGGACAAACTCGCTGCGGTGTCAGGCGGCAAGTCCTTCTTTCCGCGCAACGCCGAAAAGATGAGCGAGGACTTTGAGCAAATCGCGTTGGAACTGCGCCGCCAATATTCTATTGGCTATTCGCCTTCCAATCTTGCGGCAGATGGAAAATGGCATCGCATTAAAGTGGAAGTTGCGCCTGCTGTCACCGCCACGCGCGCTGTCGTGCGAACCCGCACAGGGTACTACGCTGGGATGAGCGCGACCCGTAATTCTGATGTAGTTGCCTCGGTTATGCCGTCCAAAGAGACGCCCGTGACAGTCGCCGATTGCTGCACAGAGCAAGACCCGATGACGGACTGTCGCACGGAAGAGTTTTCGTCAAAGAGCGTATGCAAATGACGAATGTCCAGGCCTGTGAATCGCTCGCAGGCCGTAACGATCAATCTTGTATCAATAGGAGTATCAAATCATGAATCACAAAAGCCTCAAAACCATCGCTATCACATTACTGCTGGGACTCGCTACGGTTATTTATGCCGGAAATGCAAAACCGGATTGCTGCGTGGAAGGCGCGAGTTGTTGCACGGGCGAGGTTTGCTGCACAGGCAAGTAAGCTACCCTGAGCAGTAGAGCCAGCGAGGGTTGGTTTGATTCCAAGCCAACCCTCATTGCACAGCAAAGAATTCCGCGATTCGCGTGGCAATCGTCTGGCTATGCGTGAAGATCAAGCCGTGATCTGCTTCCAGTTCTATTAACTCGGCATGACGCGTTAGACTAAGATTCTTCTTCACATTTGCCAGCGGCGCGGTGGTATCCTGTCTGCCGTGGATGAGCAGGGGCGGATGGGTGATTTCTGCCATCCACTGAGAGGTCTCGGCCTGAAAGATCACATTTTGCAAGGTCTGCGAATAAGACGTCCAGGTGTGGCGGAGCGCATCTTGCGCCACCATTGGTGGGACATCACGCACGAGATGCGGAATAATGGGCAGCAACAGCGGACGTACCGCATACATGAACATACAGGCCGCGTGCGCGAGCGGTGTATCCATTGACAGCCAGCGATTAAAAAACGAACTGTGGCGGATACTCTCCCGCGCTGCTTGTTCATTGGTAAACCAGGGCAAGGCCAGAAAACATAATTTTCCGATGCGGTCGGGAAACCGCTGCGCAAACGCCAAGCCCAGCAGACTTCCCATCGAATGCCCGACGAGATTCGTTTGTCGGACGTGGCAGCTTTCTAAGGTCGCAGCCAATGCGTTCAGATGGTCATCCAGAGAATGGTCAATCTCCGGCTTCGGAGATCGGCCAAAGCCGAGCGTATCAACCAAGATTAGATTGTAATTTCGCCTAAGCGCCTGAAAATGCACGTCCCAGCAGCTATGCGACCCTGTGAGTCCGGGAATGAACAAGATCGTCTCTGCGTGCGAGTCGCCGAGATGTTTGCAGTGGGGCAGCATACGTCAATCCGAACGTGGGAAATGGTTAGGTATGAGCCCAGTACTGTAGCGTTACTGAGGCCGTCTAGCGAGTGCCTGCCTGCTTTTCCTTGCCCACCTTGTATCTCGTTTTCTTGATGACCTCGCGCAGGCTGAACGGACACAGCCGTCTGAGGTCATCCCTCCAATTTCTCTTGCCGCTCTATTCGCACATTCGGCCTTCAGCTTACCCTATCAATCTCTTGCTGAAACGGTCTCTTGCGAATATAGGTTTTGATCCGCAGCAGGTTTCTCCACCCTCTGTCCGTATTTCAGATACAGCGCAGGAATCACGATCATATTCAAAAACGTAGACGTGATGATGCCACCGAGAATGACGACGGCCATCGGTTGTTGTATCTCGCGGCCCGGCTCGCCCGCGCCCAATGCCAGCGGAATCAAACCGACACCCGTAACGAGTGCGGTCATCAGAATTGGACTGAGTCGTTCCATCGAGCCTTGCACAATCGCCTCACGAAAAGGCAAGCCATCTTCATTCATCAGATGTTGATAGTGGCTGATAAGCATAATGCCGTTGCGCGTGGCGATGCCGAACAAGGTAATAAAGCCGATGAGTGAGGCAACGGACAATGTGCCGCCCGATAAAAACACCATCACGACACCGCCAATCAATGCTAGTGGCAAATTCGCCATCACCAACAACGATGCCCCCATAGATTTCAGCGCGATGTAAAGCAGCAAAAAGATGCCGCCAATCGCCAGAATCGAAAGCAGCGTGATTTGCCGCGAGGCTTTTTCCTGCGATTCAAACTGCCCGCCGTATTGCACGAAATAGCCTTGCGGCAACGTGACTTTCTGGCCGATGGCGGCGCGCACGTCGTTGATGACGCCGCCCAGATCCCGGTCGGCGACGTTGGCTTGAATGATGATGCGGCGTTGCACGTTTTCGCGGTTGATCGTGTTCGGGCCTTGATCGGCGCGGATTTCGGCGACCTGCGCCAGCGGGACTTTTGCACCCGTCGGTGTATCAATCAACGTGCGGCTGATGGTTTCGCTCGATTCACGCGCCGTGTCGTTCAGTCGCACCAGAATGTCATAAGTGCGCTGTTCTTCGAGCGACTGTGAAACGACTTCGCCGTTAAAGGCGACTTCGACGGCTTGGGCTAAATCTTCGGCGGTCAATCCGACTGCTGCCGCTGCGGTGCGGTTGAGGTTGAGTTGCAATTGCGGGACGCCGACTTGCGGCTCGACCATCAAATCTACGATGCCCGTGACCGATGCCATCGCGTCACGAATCTCATTCGCCTTTGACCGCAACGTAGCCAGATCGGGACCGAACAATTTAATTGCGATTTGCGCCCGCGTGCCCGACAGCAAATGGTCAATGCGGTGCGAGATGGGCTGGCCGACTTCGACCTCTACGCCGGGCAGTTGCGCCAACCGCTGCCGCACGTCTTCCATCACTTCGGTGTGCTTGCGGTCGCCTTCTTTGGTGACGACTTCGATCTCGCTGGTGTTGACGCCCGCCGCGTGTTCGTCAAGTTCGGCGCGTCCCGTGCGCCGCGTAGTCGAAACGATTTCAGGAATTTCGAGCAAGGTCTTTTCAATCAGATTGCCGACGCGGTTCGATTCCTTGAGCGAAGTGCCGGGCGGCAGATTAGCGTTGATGTTGAGCGTGCCTTCGTTAAAAGGCGGCAGGAATTCGCGCCCCATCAGCGGAAAGAGCGCGAGCGCCGCGATGAGCATAATCGCCGACAGGCTGATGATTTCGAGCGGATGGCGCAGCGTCCAATTGAGCAATCGCGCGTAACGTTGTTTGAGCCACGTCACCAGCCGCGAATCTTTTTCATCGTGCAGCAATTCCGCTTTGCCGAGCAGGAAATAACACAGCACCGGCGTCACGGTGAGCGCGACAACCAGCGAAGCCATAATCGAAATGATGTAAGCGAACGCGAGCGGCGCAAACATCCGCCCCTCAAAACCGCTCAACGCAAACAGCGGCAAAAAGACCAGCACGATAATCAACGTAGCGAACACAATCGAATTTCGGATTTCGCTCGACGCTTTGAAAATCACCGCGATGATGGATTCAGGCTTGGCCGCGTGCGCGTTTTGTTTCAGACGGCGAAAGACGTTCTCGACATCTACGATGGCGTCGTCAACGAGTTCGCCAATCGCAATCGCCAGCCCGCCCAGCGTCATCGTATTGATCGTGATGCCGAACCAGTTCATCGCCAGAATCGCGGCGAGCAACGAAAGCGGAATCGCCGTCAAACTGATGAACGTCGTGCGGAAATTCCAGAGGAACAAAAACAGAATGACGATGACCAGAATGCCGCCTTCGATCAGCGCGCTTTGCACGTTGCCGATGGCGCGTTTGATGAAATCGGCCTGCTGAAAGGCTTTGGTATTGATGACGACATCGGGCGGCAGCGTCGCTTTCAAATTCGCCAGCGTAGTTTCGATCTGTTCGGTGACGGCGAGCGTGTTCGCGTTCGGCTGTTTCTGAATCGTAGCGACGACGGCGGGTTGCTGATTGAAACTGCCTTCGCCGCGTTTGAGCGTCACGCCCGCGCGTACGTCCGCGATGTTTTTAATCAGTATCGGCGCACCGTTGCGCACCGTCACGTCGGCGTTGCCCAAATCTTCGGGTGTGTAAGCGCGACCGCGCGCGCGAATCATATATTCTTCGTTGGCGCGTTCAAGAAAGCCGCCCGAAGCGTTGACGTTCGCGTTGCCGACGGCTTCGGTGACTTGCTTGAGCGTCAAGCCGTAATCGGTCAGCTTCGCCGGATCAACCAGCACCTGGTATTGCTTGCGTTCGCCGCCGATGACCGTGACTTGCGAGACGCCTGACACGCCGAGCAAACGCGGACGCACGACCCAATCAGCAAGGCTGCGCAATTCCATCGCGGATGTTTTCTGACTGGTCAGCGAGATCAACATAATCTCGCCCATCGTCGAAGAGATCGGCCCCAGCACGGGCGGCGCAATCCCTTGCGGCAAGCGCACCTGTTGCAGTTTTTCATTCACCAACTGGCGCGCGCGATAAATGTCAGTCTCGAAATTGAATTCGACGAAGACGATGGAAATGCCAACCGCCGAATTTGACCGCACACGAAAGACGCCCGCCGTCCCGTTCATCGCCGATTCAATCGGCAAGGTTACGAGGGATTCGACTTCTTCCGGCGCGAGTCCGTGCGATTCGGTCAGAATTGTCACCGTCGGCGCAGTCAAATCAGGAAAGACATCTACCGGCGAACGAAACGCGACCAGGCCGCCGTAAACGAGCAGCGCGATTGCGCCGACGATGACGAGCAAGCGGTTATGAAGCGACCATTGAATAATTCGATTGAGCATAGCTACTTCAATTCAAACGTCAGCGTCGCCCAGCGCGATTCGTAATTCACGGGCGGCTCGTTGACCTGCGTCATGTGAATGAACTTGACGTACCAACGACCAGCGGCGGTAAGTGGAATGCGCGCAACGCCTTCGTTGTCGGTGCGCGTTTTCAGCGTCGTGAAGTGCCTTTGCCCGCGTGATTGCACGCCATAAAGCACATATTGATTCACCAGCGGCTGACCGTCGCGCACGCACAATACCGACAGCGTACTGCCTGCTTTCAACTCGTAAGGGTTCTGTTGCGGAATGATTTCGACCGGATAGTTGAGCGGCGTTTTGTATGTGTCAGTGCGCGTGTCGCCGACCTGAAAGATCGCCTTGACGTGTTTGGAATAGCGTTCGGTCGCCGCCAGCGTCAATTGTTTGTTCTTCCTTCGTTCGATGAAGGTGTCAATGACGCCTTCGAGTTGCAGGTAACGATTGAAATTGGCGGCCTTCATCGAAAGCTCTTTCGGTTTGGTGGAAGTGCCTACGACATAAGTTCCCGCCGCGCCGGTTTGCAAACGCAGCGAGGAAGTTTTGCCTTCATCGCTCCAATCGCTTTCGGCCGGATGAGCAAGCCCCGCCGGGCTGACCAACGACACGTCGCGCATGCGGTCGCGCGTGATGGTGTTCTCGCTCTTGTCGAATTCGCCGTTGAGCAACTGCACGACGACAGAACTGTTGGGCGCGAGAAAGAAACTATCGAATTTGAGAAACATATCGTGCGCGCTCGCCGCGATGGCAAATAGCGCAAACAGGGTGATCGTGAGCAGCAGCCGTTTCATAGTCAGCCTCCTCATGGATTTATGTTTCGTGCGAATGCGCGCCGGCATCTGCCGGATTGAGTTCCTGCAATTTTAATTGCAACGCGCCTTGTGTCACGACGCGCTCGCCCGCTTTCAGTCCTGACAAGACGGCGACTCTGCCACTCACTTCCTGTCCCAGCGTCACTTCGCGGCGTTCAAATTCTTCGCCGGAAAGCAGGACGTAGACAATCTTTTTGCCTTCGTGTTCCAGCACGGCGGCGGCGGGGATGACCAGTGCATCCACGCTTTCGCCCGTATCGAGCCGGACGTCGGCTTGCATTCCGATGCGCAGGCGTTGTCCTTTATTCGGCACGGCGAAGATGACATTGGCGGTGCGCTTCTCCGCATCAATCACCGGGCTGATGTCTACCACCGTGCCACTCAATTCCGTTTCCGGGTCGGCGGTCGTCGTGAAGACGGCGCGCGTGCGGCCTCGGAGCTTTTCCAGATCGCGCTCGAAGATCGGTGCTTCGACCCAGATGGTTTCCAGATTGACGATTTCGACAATCGCTTCGCCGGGCGCAACCTGTTCGCCCATCGCTTTGTGTACTTTGACAATCGTGCCCGCAATCGGCGCGGTCACCGTGTAATTCGTCGGCGTAGTGGCGGGCGGAATCGCTTTGCTTTTCTCCGTCGCTTTCAGCACTTCGATTTGTTCCAGCGCGGCGTTGTGATTGGCCTCGGCGACTTTGAAGCGGGCTTCTTCCTGTTCCACTCTTTGTTGCGAAATGGCCTGTCGCGCATACAATCGCTGCGTGCGGTCGAAGTCGTGTTTCGCTTCGTCGAGTTCGGCTTTGGCAGCGGCGATCTTTTCCGTCAGGCTGCGACGCTCGGCCTCAAAGCGTGCGCTTTCGATTTGCAATTGCGCGTTGGCGGCGGCGATTTGCGAATTGGCGGCGGCGATCTGCGAAGACTCCGCAGCGGTCAACGCTTGTCGCAAGACGGCGATGGTTTGACCGCGCGCTACACGTTGTCCGATGCGTGGCAAAATATTACCTGCGATCAATCCACCGACAGGCGGCGCGACAATCGCCTGATGTTGCGCGGCGGGAATCACGCGCCCCGTTGCGGTGATGCGCTGCGCAACTTCCTGACTTTCGGCCTTCGCCAGCATCATCTTAACGCGCCATTGCTGTTCCATCAGAAACTTCACCGTGCCGGTTGAAGCTTCAGCAGCGGGCGCAGCGGTTTCCGGCGCTTTCGCACTGCGCCGCCAATAAGCAAAGCCGATCAGTCCCGCGATGATCAATGCTGCCAGCGCGATGAGCGGCCACATTGCGCGACCACCGCGCGGCAAGTTTTCCGATGATTCTTTTTCCAGTTGCAAACTCACGGTTTGATCTCCCCTCCAACGGCGGCTTCGAGCCGCAGAATGCTGACCTGATAATCAAAAAGCGTGCGCAAGTATTGCTGGCGAATGTCGGTGCGCGTGCGTTGTGCTTCGAGCAGCGGCAACAAGTCTGTTGCGCCTTCGCGGTACGCAAACTGCGCTACGTCGCGCGCTTCATCCGCCTGCGTCAATAGTTCGTGCTGAAAGGTCTCGACCTGCGCACGAGCGGTTTCATACGCGCGGTAGGCCGCTTCGACTTCGGCCAGCACGCGATTGCGCACCAACCTCGTTTCACTCTCGGCAACTTTTTCATCGGCGATAGCACGCGCGATCTCGGCTTGATTTTTATTGTAGAACCGCAGCGGAATCGTCACGCCGAATTGTACGGTGTTATCTACGCCAACGCGCTTGTATCCGGCGAACGGTGTGATGTCAGGAATGCCGCGCGCTTTTTCGAGTGCGATGCGTCGTTCGGCTAACGCGATGTTGCGCTCAGCAGCCTGCAAATCCGGGCGATTGCTCAGGGCTTTTTGTTTGAGCACGGCCAGATCAATTGCTATCGGCGTTGCGCCGAGTTCGCCTGCGACGGTGACAGGCGTTTCGAGATTGGTTTCGCCCAGTATTTCCAGCAGTCTGATGCCCGCCTGTCGGACAGCCAGCTCTGCTTGTGACACAGCGGAAACGAATTTCACTCTTTCCAGTTTTACTTTCAGCAACTCGCTGCCCGCGATTGCGCCTTCTTCCAATCGCACCTGATTGAGCTTAACCAAATCATCAAAATAACCGCGCTGTTCCAGCGTGAGACTTAACAACTGACGCGCCAGAACGGCTTCGTACCAGGCTTGCCGGATGTCCGTCATTCGTTGCCGCACCACGTCCGCGAATTCCGCCTCGGCACGCGCGACGCTCAAATCCGCGACTTCTGTGCGCAAGCGTCGTTTGCCACCCAGTTCGATGGTTTGCGAATACGTCGGGCCGATTTCGTAAAGCCGACCGAAGGGCACGGTGAACGGCGAAGTACCTTGCACTTTGAAATTTTCTGCCGTTAACAGCAGGGATGGATTGGGACGTATGCGTGCAGCGATTTGATCGGCACGAGTGCTTTCGACGCGATAGCGTGCGGCCTCGACTGATAGATTGCGTTCCAGAAAGCGCGTCATTACTCGTTCCAGCGTGAGTGGCACGGACAAATCCAACGGCGTGGTTTGGGCTGCTGGAGATTGTGGAACAGGTGTTTGCGCGCTGGCGTGTTGCCCGCTGCAACACATCATCAGTCCCAGCAAGGCGAGATGGAAATAAAGCTTGTTCACTCTACTCAACTTTGAAATCGGCGAGCGGCAGACGCTCGTCGAGCTTGTTGTTTTTGACGTGGAACTCAATGTCATACTCGCCCGGACTGGCAAGATTGACCTCCGCGACATAAATCCCCGTGACTTTGCCGACTTTGGCTTTGACCTCGTTGGCGGTGCTGTTTCCTTTGGCACGGATTGTCAAAGTCACGTCGGCTTTTTCAACGGGCGAACCATCCGTCAGATCGGTCAGGTGAATCAGGAACTGACTCGGCTTGCCTTTCTTCAGTGGTTCGTACTCGAAGAAGTTTTCAATCCGTTCCGTGAACTCCGTGCGTGCAATCGCTTCCTCTTCTTCTGCCTCGCTGGCTTTTTGCTTGGCCGCCTCGCGCGAACAGCTTGTGACCGTGAGCAGGAGCAGCAGGGAAAATATTGTTATTGCAAATCGCATCATCAATTTCCTGAGGTGACGCCTTGACTATCAACGGTAGTCTTTGCGTCGCTAAAAAAGCCGCTGCGAGAGCGGCAGGTTCCACGTCAAATAACGCGGAGGATGATTTCAAATACGCGATGAATGACCAGCGGTGAAATCGCAAATAAGGCCAGCAGTGAAAGGATAAAAACTCCGCCAGTCGTCAATGCCACTCTGACGCAGGAGTGCGCGAGCCTTTCGGTCGTTGCTTTCTCCGGTTGTTCTGCCAGCCACAACATGCGTTCCACCCGCTGCTCAAAGGTTTCTTTTCCTTCGCCGAACAAGCCGGATGCTGCGGGCCGTAGCGAAAGGGGCGCAGCCGACAGCGTGAGCCGTTTGAGCCGTACCAGCGCGCTGGCTAAATCCATCGGCGAAGTCCGACGTGCCGCAATCTCATCACAAATCATTTCCACTTGCTCGCTCCACCAGCGATACAACAACCTTGTCAGCGGGAAGAGCGGGGAAAGATAGCGGCAAATGGTCAATGCCAGTTTCGCCAGATTGTCACGACGTGCGTGATGTGCTGTTTCGTGTGCCAGCACACCCGCCAATTCTGTGCTGGAAAGCGCATTTAGCAAGCCTGTCGAAACCACCAGCTTGGAATGCAAGTAGCCCCAGACGAACGTGAACGGATAATTGCTCACGACCAATCCGACAGAAACCCCATATTTGCCACAGGTCTCTGACACGGTTGTAATTTGTTCCGGGCTGGCAGGAACTGCGCCCATCTCTAATTGCTGAATGACGCGCCCGACCCGAAAATACGCGGTCACGGCGGCGTAGATCGCAATAATGGCGGCGAAGATCATAAACCCCAACGTCAGGTAACCGAGCGCAGGGTCGAACGGAATCGTAAAGGCGTTCAGCAGATGTAATGAATGCGAAGGTTCATGTTCCTCCTGCCAACGTATCGCGCCTAACCACATCGCAGGCAGCAGCGACGCACAAACCAGCCAAGCGGAAAGCACCGGCGGGAGGATCAACGATGCTGCATACAAACGAGCGCGTGTGCGTGGATGCCAGGAGTGCATATGCCTGCGCAAATACGCCGCAAAACTGAAACTGATGACGGAAAGGACAGCATTGATGAGAATGAAATTCTCAATGCTGGTCACGGCCAGCATCCATCCCGACGAATCATTAGGCATCATCGTTTTTTGCCCTCCCGTCGTTCCTTGATGAGTGCTTCCAAACGGTCAAGTTTGCCATCGTCTTTGCCCACCAATTCCACAAACGTCGAAAGCACTGGCTCGCCCATGCCGCCCAGCAATGCCCCCAACACTTCCTGTGCGAGTTCCCGCTCGAACTGCTCGCGATCATAGCGTGGCGCATACACAAACGCTTTTCCAGCTCGTTCGCGAGTGAGATACCCTTTGCGGTACATGCGATCCAGTGTCGTCAGAACAGTGGTATGAGCGATGGTGCGTTTGCGACGCAGATGCTCTTCAACATCCGAGACAGTCTGATTGGGATGCTGCCAGAGCACCTGCATAACTTCGGCTTCGAGCTTGCCTAGCACCTGTTTGATGCCGCGATTGGAAGGGCTGAATCCACGTAATGCGATCTTGGGAATTTTCATAAAAAGACGATCTCAGGCTAATCTTCGTATTGACTACTGTCAATAGTTTTGATTATTTTCTTGTCAGTGTGATGGTCTATACCCCCTTTCCCCATACGGCACAAACCTTGCTTTAGATTATTTGCGCTATTTGTTTGCATGTTCGCCATACGCTTTTCCTTTTCGTATCTGTTCAGCAAAGGGGTGTCCGTGAGAAACTACCAAATGATTTCATATCAAAGAATTACAACCGAAATCGTCTTGCGCGTCGGCTGGCTTTTCGTGCCATTTTCACTGGTCATTGTGGGACAATCTGTCCCTGTTGGCGAAATTGAGCCGCCCGCAATTGTCTCTTCTGTCTCTTCAAATATTTGTGTGTTGGAAGTGGCTGACGAAAATCTGTCATTGCTTCCAGTGCGTCGCAACGCAAAAACGATCACGGAGCAACCTGCGTTGAGCACATGTTGCATCAGTAAAACCCCAGAAGTGAAGGAAGAGTCAACCGCGACCGCCGCCCCTGTCGCGGATGTGCCTCCTGACAATCCACCTGCACCAGACCCTGAAACCTCTCGCGGTTTTCAATGGAGCAACGCGCTCAAACAATCGGCTTCTTTTGTCTGGCTCCAACATGCCTTTCGGATGGCGCTGGAAAGCGATATGCGCGCGGAATTAAAAGGGCCGTTTTTCAAGGACTATTGGGCGAGCGTGAAACGGCTGCGCGGGTGGGATGATGGCGACCCGTTTGTCGTGAATTACATCGGTCATCCGATGATGGGTTCGGTAGCTGGCTACATTCAGATTCAAAATGATGCGCAAGGGCGTCGTCAGCAACCGGCCTTCACAAAACAGTATTTTCACAGCCGACTCAAAGCCTTCGGGTGGAGCGCAGTTTACAGTTTGCAATTTGAGCTTGGCCCGATTAGCGAAGCCTCGTTGGGCAATGTCGGCATGCGTCCGCGCAAAAATGGTAAGGTGCGCCATCCGATGGCTTATGAAGATTTGGTGGTGACGCCCGTGTTGGGAACCACGTGGTTGATTGGGGAAGACGTGATTGACAAATACGTGATTCGCCGGATTGAAAATAAAATGAATCATCGGGTCGTCGTTATGCTCAGCCGGACCTTGCTCAATCCCACGCGCAGCGTCGCCAATATGCTGCGCGGAAAATGGTTTTGGTATCGGGATACGCGGCAGTAAGATCAATAGTGATTTATTTGGGTTGGCTTTCGGTTACGGGCTTGGGTGTGAAGCGAATGCGGCGAATGCGTTGGCGGTCAACCTGCTCGACGACAAATTGCTCGCCGTTGTATTCGACCCGCTCGCCTGTTTTCAGAATGCGCCCCGCCTGCGCCAGCAGGAATCCGGCTAGTGTCGTGTAGCTGCCCTCTTCCGGCAAATTCAAGTGCAGCCGATGGTTCGCATCGCGGACGCCCAGCGAACCATCCAGTACATAACTGCCGTTTTCCTCAACGATTTTGGCGCGGGCATCCTCATCATATTCGTCATTGATTTCGCCGACAATTTCTTCCAGTAAATCTTCCAGTGTGACAATGCCTTCCAAACCGCCATGTTCATCCACGACGATGGCTAAATGGCTGCGGGCTGCCTGCATCTGCTTGAGCGCCGGGCCGAGTCGCGCCGTAGCGGGCACAAAGAGCGGGGAGCGCAGCAGTTTTTCTAAATTGAAATTGCCCGCATTTTCGGGTTCGAGATACGCTTCTACATCTTTCCGGTAAAGCACGCCCACCATGTTATCCATTTGTATGTTGTAGATGGGCAGACGGGAATAGCCGAGTTTGCGAAACGCCTGTTTGATGTCTTCCAATGAACTTGTCAGCGGCAAGGATTCCACCGCCGTTCGCGGAACCATCGCCTCGCGCACTTCCGCGTTCGTGAAATCAAAAACGCGATTGATGAGATGCTGCTCATCCGGCTCAATATGACCGCTTTCGTGCGAAACGTTAATCAAGTGGCGCAGTTCTTCTTCGGTGTAAACAGAAGCGTGTTCGCCCGACGGATGCAGCCCAAACAATCGCACGGTGCGCGTCCCCGCCCAGTCCAGCAAACGGATCGGCCAACGAAATAATTTATAGAACGCCTGCATCGGCCACGCCACAGCCAGTGCCACTCGTTCGGCGCGTTCAAGCGCGAGTGTTTTCGGAGCCAATTCGCCCAGCACAATATGCAGAAACGTAATCACCGTAAAAGCGATCACAAAGGAAATCGTATGGCGCACGGTATCGGAAACCAGCCCTTCCAAAGGGGCTTCCAGCAATTGTGCAAAAACAGGCTCTCCCACCCAGCCCAATCCGAGCGACGCCATCGTAATCCCCAGTTGCGTGGCGGAGATGTAGGCATTCAAATCCGTCAGCAAAGTTAACAGCAATCTGGCACTGCGATTTCCTTTGACCGCCAGCGTTTCAATGCGCGAGCGACGCACGCCCACGAGGGCGAATTCCGAGGCGACGAAGAACCCATTCGCCAGTACCAGAAATATCACGACGAGCAGATAAAAGACGGTCACAGGAAATTCCCTTTGTTTATATTTATGGTGCGCGGATTGTATAATACACGCCGTTGGTTGCCCAACGTCACGACTTCGACCCATGTCCATCGAGGATGATAGTGATGAGATACCACCATTTCGTTATGACAGCCTGCGTCCTTCTCATGCTTCTGGCCTCTACCGGCTCTGCTCAATCCCTCGTTTACCCGATCAAACGACCTGAAGGAGTGCAAACAGCCGCCGCCTATTACGCGCGGGGGCGAGCCTTGTATCGGAGAGGACAGTTCGCAGGGGTGATTGAAGACCTCTACACCGCGACGAATCTGCGCGAAGATTACCCGCAAGCGCAACTGCTTTTGGCTCGCGTTTTAGTGCAGGCGGAACGTTCCCGTGAAGCAGTTTCCACCTTGCGCGGATTGGCACTGCCCTATCGCACGTCGCCAAAGGCACTCAAACTTTTCGGGTGGGCGTATTACCGATTGAATTGGGTCAACGATGCGGAAGAAGTGGTGCAAGCTTCCGGCCAAGCGGCAGGGCGACCTGATGCAGAAGTTCATTGCCTGCTGGGTCTCATCCGATTACGGCAGCAGGATGCCACCGACGCAATGCGTCAGGCCGAACGTGCCTTAGCGATCCGCCCTCACTATGCGCTGGCCTATCGCCTGCTGAGCGATGCGTACTTGCTGCAAGGCAAAGAAAAGCTGGCGCGACGATGCTTACAGCAGCAGCTTGCGCACAGCCGCGATCCGCAAACCGCTCGAGAAATACGACAACGCCTCCGTATGTTGCAATCCATGAAT
>JAEUQN010000095.1 GCA_016789725.1 Blastocatellia bacterium
TGGATAAATCAACCCTGTGATTTGGAATCAACTTATGTCCCTAAAATCATTCGCAACGTCAATGCTGCTCGCAGCCACCATCGCTACTCTCGCTTATGCCCAAACACCCGTCGGACAATTTGAGCATCACCAGGATGTGGGCGCAGTCGCTACTCCGGGTTCGGTCGTGTATGACGCGAGCAAGCTGACGTACACGATCAAAGCTTCTGGCGCGAATATGTGGGCGACGAAAGATGAATTTCACTACGCCTGGAAGCGAATGAAAGGGAATTTCATTCTGCGCGCGCGAACAGAATTTATCGGCAAAGGCGTAGACCCGCATCGCAAGCTTGGCTGGATTGTTCGCCCTGATTTGGACACGAGCGGGCCGCATGTCAACGCCAGCCTGCACGGCGATGGACTGACTTCGTTGCAATGGCGCAAGACCAAAGGGGCAATCACGGAGCAAAATGCTTTCACCGAAAAGAATTTCGATGTCGTGCAACTCGAACGCGCGGGCAACAAATACATTATGTCCGTCGCGCGTTTTGGCGAGACATTCATCAGCAAAGAAATCTCGGACGTGTCGCTCGGCGAAGAGGTTTATGTTGGCTTGTACGTTTGCTCGCACAACAACACGGTGAGCGAAACTGCCGTCTTTCGTGATGTCGAAATCGTGATTCCCGCACGCGAAAACTTTGTGCCGTACCGCGAATACATTGGCAGCAATTTGGAAGTCATGGATTTGGCGACGAACACACGCCGCGTTCTGTATCGCGTCAAGGATTCGCTGCAAGCACCGAACTGGACAACCGACGGCAAGTATCTGCTCTACAATCACAACGGCTTGCTCTATCGCTTCGATCTGAAAACCAACACGCCAACGCTGTTTGATACAGGTGATGTGAAGCGCAACAACAATGATCATGTCTACTCGTTCGACGGCAAGATGCTCGGCATCAGTTCTTCGAGTGCCGAAGACGGCAACGTCTCAATGATTTACACCTTGCCCGCAAAAGGTGGCAAGCCGACCAAAATCACGCGCAAAGGCCCTTCGTATTTGCACGGCTGGTCACCCGATAAAAAATGGCTGGTCTATGCGGCTAGACGCGACAACGAATTCGATGTCTTCAAAATCCCCGCAAATGGCGGCGATGAAATCCAACTTACAACCACAAAAGGCGTAGACGACGGGCCGGAATTCACTCCCGACGGCAAATGGATTTACTTCAATTCGTTTCGCACCGGCCTGATGCAAATCTGGCGGATGAAGCCCGACGGCAGCGAGCAAACGCAGATCACCAACGACGAATTCAATAACTGGTTTCCACACATTTCGCCCGACGGCAAATGGATCGTGTTCATTTCGTTTCCGAAAGACATCGCGCCGGGCGATCATCCGTTTTACAAGCGTGTGTATTTGCGCTTGATGCCGATTGGTGCCAAGGCGGGAAGCCAGTCGAAAGTCATCGCGTATTTGTATGGCGGGCAAGGCACGATCAACGTTCCTTCGTGGTCACCGGATGGTAAGAAGATCGCGTTCGTCAGCAACACGGAAATCAAGTAGTTCGCTTCAATGCCGCCTATGCAGATAAAAACACTTGGTCTTGTATTCATGTCAGTCGCCGTTCTTCAATATGGCGTGGTGCCGTTATTCGCAGACTTAAACACCACGCATGCGCTCAATCCACGATGGTCAAAGCACGCTCGCTTTCATGTCGTTACGCAGGCACTCACAGGCGCAGCAATAGCCGCCGTTGCCATGTTTTTGCTTTGGTCGCCAAACATTGAGCGAGGTGTGGGCGTTTGTCTGGCAGCGACGCTGAGTTTTTGTGTGCTTGGTGCCTTCTTTGTTAGCGCGGCCTTCCGGTCGTTATACGGCGGCGCGTTAAGCGATGTAGAGGGCGGTATTCCCAAAGCAAGTGGCGTTGACCTCAATGTTCTGAACTTCGGAGTTGCCGGTGTGTTGCTGGTTGCCGGTCGGTTGTTGTTGCTGTAAGGAGTGCAAACAACTATGAAATTATCGTCTTTTCTCCTGCTTTTCCTGTTGAGCGTCAATCTCTGCGCACAAACCAAAGAAGTCGCAATCACGATTGATGACTTGCCGCTGAACGGTGCGCAATTTGAGACGGCTCGCCTTCGCAAGATGACGGAGAATTTTCTGGCCGCGATCAAGAAACATCAGATTCCTGCTGTAGGCTTTGTCAATGAACGATTGCTGTATCACAACAGCGAGGCTGATGCGCGCATTGCCATTTTGAAATTGTGGCTTGACGGAGGTGTCGAACTTGGTAATCACAACTTTTCGCATTTGGGATTTGCCAACGCTGCACTCGCAGATTACGAAGATGATTTTGTGCGCGGCGATGCAGTCACGCGCCTCTTAATGAAGCCAAACAAGCCACGTTATTTTCGCCATCCGTTTTTGCAACAGGGCAAGACCGCTGCGGATGAAAAAGCCTTTGAAGATTTCGCGGCGACACGCGGTTACAAAATGGCTCCGGTCACGGTGGATGTGCTGGACTGGATGATTAACGCCGCGCATGCCAAAGCACGTTCACAAAACGATGAAGCATTGGTCAAACGTGTCGGCGAAGAGTACGTCCAATTCGCCGCACAACGATTCGATTACAGCGATCAAATCGCGCAGGAATTATTTGGTCGCCCCATCAAACACATTGTGCTCATGCACGCGAATGAACTCACAGCAGAAAATTTAGACGCCCTCGCCGCAATGCTGAAAAACAAAGGCTACAAATTCATTTCGGTCGAAGAAGCGTTGCAAGACCCAATTTATCAAATGCCGGAAAAATATTTTGGCTCGTCTGATCGGTTAGGGCATTGGGCTTTCAGCAAAGGCAAAAAACTCAATCCACCGCAACCGTCGGAATTTTTGCAACAACCGTATCTCGATCATCAGCGGAATCGCCGCTAAATTGTCTATCGTGTCAGTAGCCCGCGCGTAAGCAAGGGAGCGTACCTTGAACCCAATGCACATTGCCGAGGGCAGCCCTTGCTTACGCGCGGGCTACTGACACAAGCGTCTACCATAAATTATGAACAAACCATTTGTCACCACCATCGCCTTTCAATTGGTGTTTGTAGTTGCCGCCTTCGCACAACCGCAACGGCAAATGACGCCAGAACAACAAGCCGCATTTCAGGCACAACAGGAAGCCACGCGCAAAGATCATCGGCAAATGATGGAACAGTTGAAAATTACGACGCTTCGAGCGGGCGCAAATCCGAATGATCCGAAGGCAGCTAACGCCGTCAACTACGACGAAGCCAAAGCAAATCCCTGGACAAAGCTGCCTGATCCGCTCGTGCTGAAAAACGGCAAGAAAGTCACGTCGGCGAAAGTGTGGTGGAATCAACGCCGCGCCGAAATCATTGAAGATTTTGACCGTGAAATCTATGGTCGCGTTCCCGCCAATGTTCCCAAAGTGAAATGGGAAGTCGTCAGCACAACGAACGAAACCAAATTCGATGTACCCGTCATCGTCAAACAACTTGTCGGGCACGTAGACAATTCGTCTTACCCCGAAATCACCGTAGACATTCAACTCACATTGATTACGCCCGCCAACGCCAAAGGCCCCGTGCCAGTGATGCTGGAATTTGGTTTTAACTTTCCGCGTCCGCCCGCGAATGCGCCAAACGCCAATCGTTTCCCTGAACCGACGTGGCAAAAATTATTGTTTGAGCGCGGGTGGGGCTTTGCGACGATTGTGCCGACGAGTTATCAACCCGACAACGGCGCAGGCTTAACGAAAGGCATCATCGGCCTTGTCAACAAAGGCCAACATCGCAAGCCCGATGATTGGGGCGCATTGCGCGCCTGGGCGTGGGGCGCGAGTCGTGCGCTCGATTATTTCGAGACCGACAAATCGGTGAACGCCAAACAAGTCGGCATCGAAGGGCTTTCACGCTACGGCAAAGCGGCGCTCGTGACGATGGCGTACGATCAACGTTTTGCGATTGGTTTTATTGGCTCATCGGGCGAAGGCGGCGCAAAGTTGCATCGGCGCACGTACGGCGAACTCGTCGAAAACCTGACTGGCTCCGGCGGCTATCATTGGATGGCAGGTAACTTTCTCAAATACGGCGGGCCACTGACTGCAAATGACTTGCCGGTGGACGCGCACGAAATGATTGCACTGTGTGCGCCGCGTCCAACGTTCATCAGCTATGGCGCAGCCGAAGGGCAAGGCGCAGAAGGCAAATGGGTAGATCAACGCGGCAGCTTTATGGCGGCGGTTGCGGCGGGGCCAGTGTTTCGATTGCTCGGCAAAAAAGATTTGGGGACGACAGAATTCCCTGCGGTTGAAACCGCGCTGGTGGATGGCGATTTAGCGTGGCGTCAACACAGTGGCGGCCATACGGTGGTTCCGAACTGGCCAACGTTTTTGCAATGGGCAAGTCGTTACATCAAAGGTGCTGCACCTGTCGCAGTATCTCAAAACTCAAAGTAATGATCGGACGGATTATGAAAATCTTTCTTCCTGGTTGCTTAATTCTTTTAGCCGCGTTCGCTCTTGGGTCGAATCGTGTTGCGGCTGTCAACGGAGTTGTAAAAGTCGAAAACGGTTCGCTCGAAGGCACTGCGACGGCTGCGGGTATTCGTGTTTTCAAAGGCATTCCGTATGCGGCACCACCTGTCGGTGATTTTCGTTGGCGTCCGCCGCAACCGCCTGCCAAGTGGAATGGCGTACGCAAGGCGGATAAGTTTTCTGACAGTTGTATGCAGGCGCTCCGGCGTACAGGTTTTCCGTGGACGAAAGAGTTTATGGTGCAGAACGACGCGAGCGAAGATTGCCTTTGCCTGAACGTCTGGACGGGCGCGAAAACAGCGAATGAAAAACGTCCCGTGCTGGTCTGGATTCACGGCGGCGCGTTTTATGAAGGCTCCGGCGAGATCATCACCTACGACGGAGAAGAGTTGGCGAAGAAAGGCGTGGTCGTCGTCACAATCAATTATCGCCTCGGCATTTTTGGTTTCTACACGCATCCCGAATTAACGAAAGAATCGCCGAACCACTCGTCTGGCAATTACGGCTTGCTCGATTGTGTAGCCGCGTTGCAATGGGTACAGAAAAACATCGCGGCCTTTGGCGGCGATCCCAGCCGCGTTACAATCGCAGGGCAATCTGCAGGAGCCGCCGCCGTACATACGTTGACCGCCTCGCCGTTGGCAAAAGGCCTGTTTCATCGCGCCATTGCCGAAAGCGGTTCCAGCATTGCGCGGCGCACGCGCGATTTATCGGCTTCGGAACAAGACGGCGTGAAATGGGCGGAAACAAAAGGCGCGACCTCCCTGAAAGAATTGCGCGCGAAACCCGCCGCAGATTTGATGGGCGGCACGCGCTTCGGTCCCGTCGTAGATGGTTGGTATCTGCCCGCTGACACCGCCGCAATCTTTGCGCAAGGCAAGCAAAACGATGTCCCAATGCTGACCGGATTGACCGCTGACGAAGGCAGCTCTAGCGCGACTTACGGCAAGATCAAAGCTGAGGATTTTGCCAAACAAGCGCAGCAACGTTTCGGCGCTCAAGCTGACGCGTTTCTGAAGCTCTATCCATCAAATGACCAGACGCAATCCGGCCTTTCGCAAAAGCAAAGCGCGCGCGATCAAGGTTTGGTTTCGATGTATTTGTGGGCGACTGAACGTGCGAAAACCAGCCAGACGAAAGCGTACACATATTACTTCACACGCGGCATCCCCTGGCCGGAGCATCCCGAATTCGCGGCGTTTCACACCGGTGACTTGCCCTATTTCTTTGCGAACCTCAAACATCTGGATCGTCCATGGGAAGCAGTGGATCGTAAGCTCTCGGACGCCGCGTCAAGCTATTGGGTGAACTTTGCCAAGACGGGAAATCCCAACGGTAAAGGATTGCCGAACTGGCCCGCATTTGAGGCCGGGCAACAAACCACCATGGAATTGGGCGAAAAGATCAACCCACGTCCTGTTGCAGAGAAAGAGAAGCTGGCGTTTTTTACAGCATACTTTGAGAAGCAACGCACACAGCGATCATTGGTTCCGTGACCAATGATCGTCTTCACATCAACCATATTGTTTAGGAGATTCATTATGAAAGTAAGAACGATCTGTTTAGCTACAGGTTTGTTGTTGGCCCTTTGTGTCGTGGCCTTTGCCGCAGGCATTGATGGCAAATGGACGGGGCAAGTGCAAGGGCCGCAAGGCGCGATGGACATTACTATTGTCCTGAAAGCCGATGGCGAAAAATTGACGGGCACATACGCCAGCCAATTGGGGGAAGCGCCGATTAAAGAAGGCTCGATCAAAGGCGATGCCGTAGCCTTCAAAGTTGAGCGTGAATTCAACGGCACGAAATTTACGCTCGTCTACAAAGGCAAATTGGCTGGCGATGAACTCAAACTGACGCGCACGATGGAAGGTGATTTTGGTGGGCAGACGCCTCCGCCGACTGATTTCACGGTGAAACGCGCCGCGAATTAAACGTTGAGAGTTCACGCTTCAGTCCAGTGCGGGAAGCACGCTGAAGGGTGAACTCTCAACCTTGAACTCTGAATCTTGCTCTCAACGGAACTTACTCCCCATGCCTAAAATTAAAGGACTCCGCTGGTGGATGATCGGGCTGATTATGCTTGGCTCGATCATCAATTACCTCACACGCAGTTCGCTTTCCGTCGCTGCGCCGACGCTGAAAACAGAACTCGGCATTGACGAACAACATTATTCGTGGATTGTCAGCACGTTTCAGGGCGCAATTATGTTGCAGCCGTTGTGTGGATATGTGCTGGATGTGATCGGCTTGAAAGCGGGCTACGCGCTGTTTGCCGTTGCGTGGTCAATCATCAGTATGCTGCATGCGTTTGCGGGCAACTGGCAAGTGCTAGCGGGCTTGCGCGGGCTGCTTGGCTTAGCGGAAGGCTCGGCGAATCCGGCGGGAATGAAAGCGACTTCGGAATGGTTTCCGGCGAAAGAACGCGGTCTGGCCGGTGGCGTATACAACATCGGCGCATCGTTCGGTTCGATGCTCGCGCCACCGCTCGTGGGCTGGGCAATTTTGACGTACAACTGGCAAATGGCCTTTGTGATTACGGGCGCGCTCGGCTTGTTTTGGGTTGTCTTGTGGTGGTTCTTTTACGACGCTCCCGAAAAACATAAATCTCTTTCCGCTGAAGAAGCCGAATACATTTCGTCTGGACAGGAGAAACATTTGGCGAGCGATGGCACGCGGCCTTCGGTGTTGTCGTTGCTGAAGCGCAGAAATTTCTGGGGCATTGCGTTGCCGCGCTTTTTAGCTGATCCGACATGGGGGACGCTGACCTATTGGTTGCCGTTTTATTTCGCCACAGCGCGTGGCTGGGACCTAAAACAGATCATGCTTTTTACGTGGCTGCCGATGTTGGCGGCGGACGTCGGGTGCATTTATGGCGGCGTGTTCAGTATGTGGCTCCAAAAGAAATGGAATATTCGCCTCATCAATGCACGGCGCTATGCCTTCACTTTCGGCGCAATCACGATGTTGGTGGTGGGCTTCACAGGCGTTGTCGTCAGCCCGTACCTCGCGCTCGCGTTGTTGTGTGTCGCAGGGTTCGCCCATCAAACCTTATCCGTCACCGTCATCACGATGTCTTCGGATTTATTCAAGAAAAATGAAGTTGCCACCGTTGCCGGAATGGCTGGCACGTTCGGCAATGCGGGGTTGCTGATTTTCAATTTGTTGATCGGCACGCTCGTGGCGACGATTGGTTACGCGCCATTTTTCGTTTGTTTAGGCTTGCTCGACATCGTCGGCGCAATCATTTTGTGGACAGTAGTCAAAGAGGAACACACGCAAACCCAAGTCGCGTAGCAACCCGTTGAAGAATGAAATGACTGATTCAATCGCAAAAATAAAAAACCCCATCCTGCGTGGCTTCAATCCTGACCCGTCCATCGTGCGCGTCGGCGATGATTACTACATCGCTACGTCAACGTTTGAATGGTTCCCCGGCGTGCAGATTCATCATTCGCGCGATCTGGTGCATTGGCGTTTGCTCGCGCGCCCGCTGAATCGTGCGAGCCAGTTGAATATGCTCGGCGACCCTGATTCGTGCGGCGTGTGGGCTCCGTGTTTGAGCTATGACAATGGGCTGTTTTATTTGATCTACACGGATGTGAAACGTTACGGGCGCACGTCACAGCCGGGCAGTGTCGGCGCGGGCTTGCGCGATATGCACAATTATCTGGTGACGAGTCCGGCGATTGATGGCGAATGGTCTGATCCGATTTTTTTGAATAGCAGCGGCTTTGATCCTTCGCTGTTTCACGATGACGATGGGCGCAAATATCTGGTCAATCAATTGTGGGATCACCGCCCCGGACAAAATCGGTTTGCGGGCATCGTGTTGCAGGAATATTCGCCGACAGAGAAAAAATTGATTGGCGAACGGCACAACATCTTCAAAGGCACCTCGATCTGGTTTACCGAAGCGCCGCATTTGTACAAGCGCAATGGCTATTACTATCTGATTACGGCGGAAGGCGGCACCGGCTGGGGGCACGCGGTGACGATGGCGCGTTCGCAGAATTTGTTGGGGCCGTATGAACTGCATCCTGACAAATACGTGGTGACTTCGCGCAATCGGCCCGACGCGCAATTGCATCGCGCAGGCCACGCCGATTTGGTCGAAACGCAGAGCGGCGACACGTATATGGTGTATCTGTGTGGACGCCCGCTGCACAATCGCGGACGCTGCACGTTGGGACGCGAAACGGCGATTCAGAAAATGGTCTGGGGCGATGATGATTGGCTGTACACCAAAAACCACGATGCGTTGGCGCAAATCGAAACGCCCGCGCCGGATTTGCCGCCGCATCTCTTCGATGCCCCGCCAACACGCGAAGATTTCGACAGTCCGAATTTGCCGAAAGATTTTCAGTGGCTGCGCTCGCCGTATCCTGATGAACTGTTCAGCCTGACAGCGCGTCCCGGTTATTTGCGCCTGTTCGGACGCGAAACGCCAGGCAGTCTATTTCGTCAGGCATTAGTTGCGCGACGGCAACAAGCGCATTGTTACAGCGCCTCGACGGTCGTCGAATTTGAGCCGCAGCATTATCAGCAACAGGCCGGATTGATTTGCTATTACAACGGCTCGAAATTTCATTATCTGTATATTTCGACGGATGAAGCCATTGGCAAACACATTCGCGTAATGACGGCTCATCCTGAATTGCCGGATGCGTTCACTGCGCCGCTTCCGATTGCGGCAAATGCTCCTGTGCATTTGCGTGTGGAAGTTGATTACGAACGGCTGCGCTTTGCCTATCGCGTCAACAGTGAAGACTGGCAGTGGTTGCCAGAGCAATTCGACGCGAGCATTTTGTCTGACGAAGCGGGGCCAATCACGGCTCCCAATTTCACGGGCGCATTTGTCGGAATGGCTTGTCAGGATTTGGCAGGCACGGCGCATCCGGCAGATTTTGATTTCTTTGATTATCAGGAACGCGCATTTTGCACGTCGCTTCCCACAAATGACGAGAGGAGGTAGCGCGTTAGAGCGGTGCCAGCGCGGTACGACATTTCGACATGCCTCAACCGACTGACGCTACTCCACCATGAGATGTAAGAGACGACGTGCGCATTATTCGATGTCACTGGCAATATTTCTTTGGTTTCCTTCACATCAATCGTAACCAGTGGTATAGCTTCTGCGTTAATGTTTATCCAATAAAAATCTATCGCTTAAAAAGCCGTTGTTTTATTTCGTACCTCGGACCAGAGCAGTTTTGGAGGTTGCCTGTCAAAGCTGGTCGGGTTTTCTATTTACTCAACCAATGGAGGTTCTATGAAAATCCTTGCCTCAATGGCGAAAATCGGCTGTTTACTTTTGCTGTTTACTAGTTCCACTTGGAGCCAGTCTTTCACCGCTGCGGTTCGCGGAGTCGTGACCGACCCAACTGGCGCTGCGGTAGTCAACGCGAAAGTCATTATCACGGAAGCGGAGCGCAACGTGCAGCGCACGGTAACTACCGACGAGCAGGGTCGGTATCAGGTAAGCGCGCTCTCACCCGGCCAATACACGCTGACCGTAGAAGCCAACGGCTTCAGAAGGTATTTGCAAAACGCCTTTCCGCTGGTGGTGCAGCAGCAGGCGACGATAGACATTCAACTGCAATTAGGCGAGGTATCGTCAGTCGTCGAGGTTGAGGGCACCGCGCCGCTGGTCAATACGACGATTGCGAACCTCGGTCAGGTGATCGAGAACAAAACCATCTTATCCTTGCCCAACCTGGCCCGGAACTCGATGAGCCTGGTCTATCTCACGCCGGGCGTGGTGGGTTCCGGTGGACGTCGCGGCGACAATAGCACTAACTTCTCTGCCAACGGCTCGCGCAACTCGACCTCGGATGTCCTGGTGGACGGCGTGACGGTCGTGACTGTCGAGCAAAACTCCGGCATTACCGATTTGAAATTCTCGCCTTCCGTGGATGTGGTGCAGGAGTTCAAAATGCAGACGAACTTCTTCTCGGCGGAATACGGCCAGACCGGCGGCGCAGTGGTCAACATGGTGACTCGTTCGGGCGGGAACGATTATCACGGCACGGGGTATTACTTCCTCCGCGATGACGCTTTGAATGCGAACGACTGGTTCTCCAACCGCGCCGGGCGACCACTGCCCGCGTTCCGCCGCGATCAGTACGGCGGAGTTTTCGGCGGCCCGATCATTCGCAACAAGACCTTCTTCTTCGGCGGCTACGAATACACGAAGCAGGAAAGTCCGACCAGTGCGACGATTTCAGTCCCGACGGCGCTACAGCGCCAAGGGGATTTCTCGCAGACGTTCAATGCCTCCGGCCAATTGATGACGATCTATAATCCCTTCGACACGTTTATTAATTCGTCGGGTGCCGTCGAGCGCCGCCCCTTCGCCGGCAACAAAATCCCGACAAACATGATGGACCCCATCGCGCTTAAGGCGCTCAGCTACCTGCCGCTGCCGAACCAACAGGGCGCGGCGTTCACGAACACCGCGAACTGGTTCAACAACGGGATCAATAAGAGTACGTCACATCAGATCAATATTCGGGGCGATCACAACTTCAGTGAGACAACAAGAGCCAGTGGCCGCTACAGTCAAGCGCGCAGCGACGGAACCAACCCAAACCTGTTCGGGGATAACAACCCGGCTTACTGGACGGGCGGACCAAACGCGACGCGCACCCATGCGATGGTGGGCGAGCTGAACCGCACTTTCAGCCCCACTGTACTGGCGACCTTCCGCTACGGCTTCACCTACTCTGACTTTCACCGCAATCCATTGGCGGGATACGGGTTCGACGTCACCACGCTCGGACTGCCCGCCAACATGAAGACGGCCGCGACGCATCAGATTTTCCCGCGCTTTGCACCGGAAGGATTTCAGGAGTTCGGCACCGAGCCGTACTGGATCATGGATCGGCAGGAAGGCGTTCACCACATGTCCGGCGCGATGACCAAGGTTTGGGGTGGACACAATATTAAGGCAGGCGGCGAGTACCGGTACAACCTGCTCGACTACAACCAACCCGGCAATCCTTCGGGACGCTTCAATTTTGGTCGTGGCGTCACTTGCCGCACGCTCAACAGTTGTGGCGGTGCAGAAGGCAACGGTCTGGCTGCGATGTTGGTTGGCTGGGCGACGGGCAGCGAATACCAAATTGAGCCGAAGACCTTTTCGCGCTCGGCCTACTGGGGCTTTTACGCCCAGGATGACTGGAAGATCACCAGTAAGCTGACGCTCAATCTCGGCCTGCGCTATGACTTCGACGTCCCGCGCTGGGAACTTGAGAACCGCTACAGTTATTGGGACCTCGAAGCGCAATCACCCGTCAAGGCGCAAGGGTACGACACGCGCGGCGTCATCAAATTCAATGATGACAACCGTCGGTCGCCGTTCAACTCGGATCTGAACAACTGGCAGCCGCGCTTTGGTTTTGCCTATGCGGCCACGCCGAAGACCGCTATTCGCGGCGGCTACGGGTTGTTCTACCAACTCTCGCGCGCCACCGTGTTCGGTCGCCCCGGCACGGGGTTCACGATCAACTCGCCGGTCGTCTGGACGACCGATTCAAACGCCACGCTGAACCGCCGCCTCAGCAATCCGTTCCCGGATGGCGTCTTGCAGCCGCCTGGCCGGTCGCAGGGGGATGCGACGCTACTCGGCTTCGGTGTGGGGACGATTCTGCCGTCGAATAACCGGAATCCCGAATACCACTCGTGGAATCTTTCGATCCAGCGTGAATTGCCGATGCAATCGGTGGTGGAAGTGAACTACACAGGCAGCCGGGGAACGCACCTGTTCATGCCGGTCACGACGCTCTCGCCGCTGCCGCAGCAGTACTGGGCACAAGGGCGCACCGCACTGCAAGCCCAGGTTGCGAATCCCTTCTTCGGCCAGATCACTGATCCACGCTCGCAACTCAGCGGGCGCACAGTGCAAGCCTTCCGTTTGCTGCGCGCGATGCCACAGTTCGACGGCACCAGCGTGGGAACGGCGGAACCCGCACGCGGCGATTCCAACTATCACGCGTTACAGGCCAAATGGGAGAAACGGTTCAGCAAAGGGTTGACCTTTCTGACACACTACACCTGGTCGAAGATGATTGATAACGTGTCGCACAGTTCAGGGAACGTCTCCTGGCTTGGCGGCTCGACTAGCATCCAGAACATCTGGAATCTGCGGGGCGAGCGTGCGCTCTCGTCGCATGACATCGCGCATCGCGTGGTGATCGTCGGCACCTATGAACTGCCCATCGGCACGAACCGGCGTTTCGGTGCGAACATGAACCGAGCGCTGAACTGGCTGGCTGGCGGCTGGAACATCAGCGGGATGGCTCTGATGCAAAGTGGCATGCCGCTGCAAGTTACGCAGTCCGGCGGCAACATCTGGGATGGCACGCAGCGTCCGAACCTGATCGGTGATCCGAGCACTTCGGGTCGCGTGCAGGATCGGCTCAACGGTTGGTTCAACCGGGCTGCTTTCTCGCAGCCTGCGATTGACACACCGGGCAGCGCGCCGCGCAACTTGAACTATCGCGGCCCCGGCATCAAGACGCTGGATGCCGCACTGCTCAAGAGCGTTTCCACGTGGGAAGGCCAACGGCTCGAGATTCGTCTGGAAGCCACGAATGTCACCAATACGCCGATGTTCGGCGATCCCGGAGGGCTGGCCTTCGGCGCAACCAACTTCGGGCAGATCACCGGTCTGCGTAACGGCGTTGGCCCGCGCAATATGCAGTTCGGTTTGAAGTATTACTTCTAACCCTGTGAACGCGAGTGGGGGGACTGATCACCCCCACTCGTCCTTTCTCCCGCCCGCGTAGCAGCCACTGCTCAACACCTCTGGCTACAGTTCAACCTGCCTTATAGCCTGGTTGAGCGGCGTGCAATGGCTGTGTTTTCTGTTGGTTTATTCCGTACGGACAGGAGGGCTTTGTTAGTGCAAGAAATAAAGGTGGAAGAGGCAACAGGTTGGCTCGCCAAGCGATCTGCACCAGAACGGTATCAGGAAGGAAAAGCAGAATGAGCAATCGCATTGAAATTGGCCGCATTGCCGAACTCTTTCGCTATCCCATCAAATCTATGGCGGGCATAGCGATTGAATCGTCGTTTTTGGGATGGCACGGCTTGGGCGGTGATCGCCGCTTTGCGTTCCGGCGCGTGGATGAACAAGGTGGTTTTCCCTGGTTGACGGCGAGTCGCCTGTCTGCGTTGCTGCGGTATCAGCCGTTGGGACACGACAACAACATTGAGGAACCGCTGCCCACGCACGTCCGCACGCCATCGGGCGCGGAGGTTCCACTGTACAGCGAAGAACTGCGGCAAGAGGTGGCGCAACAATTCGGCAGTGGCGTGGAATTGATGCGGCTGAATCACGGCATCTTTGATGAAGCAGCAGTGTCGGTCATCAGCACCTGCACCCTTCGCGGCCTGGCGCGCGAACTCGGCTATGAACTAGATCAACGGCGCTTTCGTCCGAACATCGTGCTGGAAACGAACCAAAAAGAAACCTTCTGTGAAGACGAGTGGGTAGGCGGCACGATCATCTTTGGCGATGAAGAATACGGCGCTGCCGTCAGCATTACGTTGCGTGATCTGCGCTGTGTGATGGTCAACTTCGATCCTGACACGGCCAACAACGATTCGTTGGTGCTGAAAGCTGTGGGACGCCTGAATAAAGGGAACGCAGGCGTTTATGGAACTGTCGTGCGAACTGGAATCTTGAATGTTGGTCAGACAGTTTGGCTGACGCGCAATTGATAGGGCGAAAGAACGCAAATGATTCAACTTATGGTCGCTGCATTAGACGGCAGCGTTTTTGTCGCGTAGCGACATTGTGAGTTTAGCCGTGTAGTTTCAACCCACGGTAAAGGCATGAAATTATTTCCGCGTAGCGTAGCGACGATTGAAGCTTCACATTTTTTCAACCGTCGCTGACGCGACGAAATATGGGATTTTCCGTGGGTTGAAACCACACGGCTAAATTCAGCCGCCGCGCTGCGGCGAAGATTACCAGGAACCTTTGTCATGTCATTGCGTCTTCGATCCCTGTTAACCTGCGGAATGTTGCTGGCCTTGCTGTTAGCAACAACGATCAACGCACAAACGCCGCAGAACCGTTTCGAGAAACAAGTCCAAACTTACGAAGCGGAAGACAAAACGAATCCCCCGCCGAAAAACGCGATCTTGCTCGTCGGCGATTCGCAATTCTTTCGTTGGAAAACGCTGGCTGAAGATTTGCCCGCTTTCACCATCATCAATCGCGGCATTGATTCGTTTCAGTTCTCGGATATTCTGCACTTTTATGATCGCCTCGTGACGCCGTACAAACCGCGTATGATCGTGTTGCACGTCGGCGGCAACGATGTCCACAACGGCAAAGCAGCGGAGCGTGTGCTGGAAGATTTCAAATCCTTTGTGGCAAAAGGGCGTGCAGTGCAGCCGAAAATTCCTATCGCGTTTTCCAGCCTCACGCCAGGGCCGGGACGCTGGGACGAAGCCGACAAGCGCAAGCAAACGAACAAGCTCCTGAAAGAGTACATCGCGACGCAAAAGAATCTGTACTTCATTGATCTGTGGGACGCGATGCTGACGAAAGACGGACAGCCGCGCGAAGAGTTATGGGTCGCGGATCGCATTCACCCAAATCACGATGGCTATTTAGTGCGCGTAAAAATTATGCGCCCGCTGCTCGGCAGGCCCGACAAAAAGATCAAATAAAAGCGCCTTGCAGAAAAAGGCATCCCCCACGAAGCCACACGAAGATGACACGAAGAAATCGGACAGGATTCACAGCAAGCTTGGAGCGAGGGAGCAGTACCGCGCGTGGTAGCAAGCGTCCTTGGGCAAATACGTCGTCGTCATCGCTCAGCGCGCTTGCTACCGCGCGCGGTACTGTTCCGGTGATTCTTCTTCGTGCTTCCCTCGTGTGGCTTCGCAGGAAACTCATTTTCAGTCAACGAACCGACCTATGAATAAAACGATTCGCCGCTGTTTGATCGTAGCCGCAATGATTGCGGTCACTATTTGTCTTGCGCTGACAATTGATTGGTCACAATCGCACGCGCAACAACCTGATTACAAGAATCCGAACCTGCCTATCGAACGCCGTGTGGCCGATCTGCTTTCGCGGATGACGATTGAAGAAAAAGTCGCGCAAATGCAGACCCTGTGGGTGCGCAAACCACAGGAGCGCAGACCCAATGGGAACTTTGGGGATCGCGGCGATTTTTCAGCGACTGAAGCGGCGGTCGTGATGAAAAACGGCATCGGCGGCATTGGGCGACAACGTGAACGCACCGATGCGCGACGCGGCGCGACGTATGCCAACGCGGTGCAAAAATGGCTCAAGGAAAACACGCGGCTCGGCATTCCCGCGATGTTGCACGATGAAATTTTGCACGGGCTGATGGCGGTTGGCGGAACGAATTTTCCGACGCCGATTTCACTGGCTTCGAGTTGGGACACAGAACTCATCACGAAAATCTTTACCGCCGCCGCGCTGGAAACGCGTATTCGTGGTAGCCATCACGTCCTGGGGCCGAACCTTGATCTCGCCCGTGATCCGCGCTGGGGACGCACCGAAGAAACGTATGGCGAAGACCCGTACCTGGTTTCGCGGATGGGCGTTGCTGCAATCAAGGCAATTCAGGGCGCGGGGCCAAATGTTGACGGCGAACATGTGATCGCTACGGCCAAGCATTTCGCGGCGCACGGACAGCCCGAAGGCGGCACGAATACTGCGCCGGGCAATTTTTCTGAGCGCGTGTTGCGCGAAATCTTTTTGCCGCCGTTTGAGGCCGCAGTGAAAGAGGCCGGCGTGCTGAGCGTAATGCCGTCGTACAACGAAATTGACGGCTTGCCATCGCACAAAAATACTTGGCTGCTGGAAAAACTATTGCGGCAGGAATGGGGCTTTCGCGGTTTGGTCGCCGCCGATTACAACGGCATTGCCGAATTGGTTTCGCGTCACAAAGTGGCCGTGGATCGCGCTGACGCCGCGCAACAAGCACTCAACGCAGGCGTAGACATTGAGTTGCCTGACCCGGCGGCGTATCCGCTGTTGCCGCAGCTCGTCAGCGAAGGCAAAGTCTCGATGGCGTTGATAGATCAATCTGTCGCTCGCATTTTGCGCGCCAAATTCCAACTTGGATTGTTTGAGAATCCGTATGTGGATGTTGAGCGTGCGGTGAAGCTCACAAACAGTCAGGCACATCGAGACCTCGCGGCAGAAGCGGCGCGGCGTTCTATTGTGTTGCTGAAAAACGAAACCAATTTGCTCCCGCTGGATCGCAACAAACTCAACTCTATCGCGGTCATCGGCCCGAACGCAGCGGAAGCTCATTTGGGCGGATATAGCGACGATCCACAGCGCCGCGTGAGCGTGTTGCAGGGCGTGCGCGACAAGTTGGGGAATCGTGTCAAAGTCAATTACGCCGAAGGCTGCAAGATCACACAGGAAGGCGGCAAATGGTGGGATGATCGCTCACAACTTGCTGATCCGGCAGTTGACGCCAAGCTCATTGCCGAAGCCGTCGAGGTTGCGAAAGCTTCGGACACTGTACTGCTCGTCGTCGGTGGCAATGAAGACACGAGCAAAGAAGCGTGGGCGGACAATCACCTGGGCGACCGCGATCATTTGGATTTGGTCGGGCGGCAAAATGATCTGGTCAAAGCCGTCGTCGAAACCGGCAAGCCTGTGATTGTGCTGCTGATTCACAGCGCACCGCTTTCGATCAATTACATTGCCGAAAAAGTTCCGGCGATTCTCGATGGCTTTTACCTCGGTCAGGAAACAGGAATTGCCGTCGCCGATGTGTTGTTCGGCGATTACAATCCGGCGGGCAAATTGGCCGTCAGCGTTCCGCGTTCGGTCGGGCAATTGCCGATTGCATACAACCACAAACCAACCGCCAAACGCGGTTATCTGTACACGAGCAAAGAGCCGCTTTATCCGTTTGGCTTTGGGCTGAGCTACACCACGTTTGAATATTCGGATTTGAAAATTGCGTCGCCGCAAATCGGGCCGAACGGCACAGCCGAAGTCAGCGTCACCATCAAAAACACGGGTACACGCGCGGGCGATGAAATCGTGCAGCTTTACATCCGCGATGTCGTCAGCTCAGTGACGCGTCCTGTGCTGGAACTGAAAGATTTCAAGCGCATCTCGCTCGCGCCGGGTGAAAATAAATCCATAAATTTTGTAATCACACCGGACAAGCTCTCGTTTTTAGATATGAATATGAACCGCGTCGTCGAACCGGGAGCATTTGAAATCATGATCGGCACGAGTTCCGTCAAGCATCTGAAAGCGAAACTGGAAGTCGTCGCCAAATAATCTGGGCATTTCCGAAAGTATAAAATCTATGCACATCGCATCACGTCGCTCCTTTCTGTGGGGGGCAATGGGCTTGACTGCTGCGCAACTGGTACGCGCGCAAGCCGCGCCGCCTCTCACGGCTGGACAGGTGCTTGACCGCATCAAAGCTCAGGTCGGCATTCCGTGGCGCGCGCAAACCGTAGACAACCTTATTGTCGGCACAGCCGAAACGCCCGTCAAAGGCATTGCCACAACAATGATGGCGACGCTGGATGTCGTCAAACGCGCAGCCGCAGCGGGCAAGAACATGGTCATCACACACGAGTCTACGTTTTTCTCGCATCAGGATCGCGTAGACCAATTTCAGAAAGATGCAACGTATCTGCACAAGCTCGATTTTCTGAAGAAAAACAACCTGGTCGTCTTTCACTTTCACGATCACTTGCACGGCCTGAAACCAATGGATGGCGTTGCCAAAGGAATGATGCGAGAACTCGGTTGGGAGAAAAACAATGACCCTCAGAATTTTCGTCAGTACACCTTCCCCGGCGTTCCGCTCGCTAAGCTGGCGAAAGAGATGCAAACCAAGCTCAAAATTCGCACGATGCGCGTCATTGGTGATCCGCAAATGCCGATCAACCGCGCGATGGCAAGCTGGGGAAATTGCAGCCTGATGCCGGGCGTTCCGTTTATCTCTCAACCCAACGTTGACGTCCTGATTATTGGCGAAACACACGAATGGGAATTGGTCGAATATGTGCAGGACATGATTTCTTCCGGGCAAAAAAAGGCTTTGATCGTGCTGGGGCACGTCGTGTCAGAACAGGCGGGAATGAAGTATTGCGCCGAATGGTTGAAAGGCTTCATCAACGAAGTACCGATTGAATTCATCGCGGCGGCAGAACCGTTCTGGCGTCCTGACAAACCGATCTCGAACGGATCGCGTCAGTAAAATTTTGCCGTTAGGAAAAGAAAGGATTTCGACTCATGAAACCATCGCTCGCACTCACGCTGGTTGCAATTTGCGCGTTCGCCATTGCAGCTCAACAACGTCAACTCACACCTGAACAGCAAGCGCAGCTACAAGCACAACAAGCCGCTACGCGCGAAGACCATCAACGAATGATGAAGCTGCTGGGCATCAAAGAACTGCGTCCTGGTGCAAGCGGCAGCAATCCACAAGCGGCGAATTACGCAAACTACGATGAGTCAAAAGTCATGTCGTATCCTCCGCTGCCCGATCCGCTGGTCCTGAAAAACGGCAAAAAAGTCACCTCCTCCAAAATGTGGTGGAATCAGCGCCGCGCCGAAATCGTCGAAGACTTTGACCGCGAAATGTATGGCCGCGCGCCGAAGGTAACACCGAAAGTAAACTGGGAAGTAGCGACGGTCACCAACGAAGAAAAGTATGGCTTCCCCGTCGTCACCAAACAACTCATCGGTCACGTAGACAATTCGTCGTATCCCGCCGTTACTGTCAACATTCAGCTCGCGCTGACCACGCCAGCAAATGCGAAAGGGCCGGTGCCGGTTGTGATGGAATTTGGCTTCATTGGCCCGCGTCCCGGCGCTCCGCCCGCCAATCCTGCCGCTTCTCAATTTACCCCCTGGCAAAAACAAGTGCTGGAAAAAGGCTGGGGCTATGCCGTTCTCGTGCCGGGCAGTATTCAAGCCGACAATGGCGCAGGGCTAACGCAAGGCATCATCGGCCTCGTCAATAAAGGCCAACCGCGCAAACCCGATGATTGGGGTTCGTTGCGCGCGTGGGCGTGGGGCGCAAGCCGCGCGCTGGATTATTTTGAGACCGACAAAGCCGTCAACGCCAAAATGGTCGCCATCGAAGGCCATTCACGTTATGGCAAGGCGACGTTGGTGACGATGGCGTACGAGCCGCGGATGGCGATTGCGTTCGTCAGTTCGTCGGGCGCAGGCGGCGCGAAAATTCATCGCCGGAACAACTACGGCGAGATGGTCGAGAACGTTGCGGCACCCAGCGAATATCATTGGATGGCGGGCAATTACATGAAATACGCCGGGCCGCTGACGCCAAATGACTTGCCAGTGGATGCGCACGAATTAGTCGCCTTGTGTGCGCCGCGCCCTGTCTTTATTAGCTCTGGCGCAGTTCAGGGAGATGGTTGGGTAGACGCCAAAGGCATGTTTCTGGCCGGTGCGCACGCCGGGCCGGTGTATAAATTGCTTGGCAAAAAAGATATGGGAACGATGGAATTTCCGCCGATAGAAACGGGTTTGATGGATGGCGACATATCGTTCCGCCAACACAGCGCCGGTCATACGCCTGCGCCGAACTGGCCCGCGTTTTTGACCTTCGCCAGTCGGTATCTGAAAACAAAGTAATCGCTATAGGCGTAGCGCGATTTGGCAAATCGCGTTACATCGCAGAATTTTGCGCGAGGGGCTTAGCGTTCAGCACATCGTTCACCAACATCGCGTGAAGTAACTGCACAAACAAAATAGCTCAGGGCTTATGCTCTGAGCTATTTTTACTTTTTCTGTCTGCAACTTACCACTCCAATCCTTGACGGAAGCCCCCTTCAGAGACCAGACTCAACGGCGCAAACGAAACTTGCAATCACACGTTATCAAGGAGAATGAATGTCCACTTCGATGCACGAGCGTGAAGCCTTGCGCCACACGCTGCAAACCGCTTTTGATTTTGCACAGGAACAAGTGAAATCGCTGCTGCAAAAATACCCTTCTGATTACTATCCGATGTACACGGTCAACGGCCAATTTGGTCACGACCGCAAACGATGGACACATTGGTGCGACGGATTTTACCCCGGCATGATGTTCCTCTTTGCGAAACGAACCGGCAACAGCGAATGGCTCGACAACGCCATCTGTTATGCGACGCCGCTCGAATCTCGCCAATATGACCGCGCGGTTCATGATCTTGGGTTTCTGTTTTTCTCGACGCATTTGCGCTGGCTGGAATTGGGCGGCCCGGCCAATCACATTGAGCCGTTGTTGATTCAGGCGGGGCGGACGATGGCAATGCGATTTATGGAAAAAGGCCAGTATTTACGCTCTTTTGTCGAACCGGCATCGCTGTTTATAGACATTATGATGAACGTCGGCACGTTGTTTTATGCAGGCTTGAAGGCCGGAGACGCGCGGGTGCTGGACATCGCGCATCGGCATTGTCTGACGACGCAGCGGACGATTGTGCGTGGCGATGGCTCCACGGCGCACGAAGCAATTTTTGATTTGGAAACGGGCGAATGTTTGCGGCAAAGCACACATCAAGGCTATCGCGGCGATTCGTGTTGGAGTCGTGGTTTGGCGTGGTCACTGTATGGCTTCACGCGGTCGTATTTGCAAAGCCATCGCGGTGAATATTTGGAAGCCGCGATGCTCAATGCAGATTACTATTTGGAACATACGCCTGCTGACGGCGTCACGCCGTGGGATTATGACGCGCCGGAAACGGGGCCGCTGGCAAAATCGCAGGTGGACACATCCGCCTGTGCGATTGCGGCTTCCGGCCTGCTGGATTTGGCCGACGCCGTGCCGGATCGCACAAAAGCGCGCGCCTATCGGGACTTCGCGTTGACTTCGCTACAAACGCTGTCGCAAAAATATCTCGGCCATTTGACACCCGGATTTGAAGGCATTCTGAACGGTGGCGTCTATCACATCCACAAAAATCTCGGCGTGCATGAAGCCGTTTTGTTTGGCGAATATTTCTTCGTCGAAGCCCTCGACAAGGCTCTGACTGCACTGGCGCAGCAACCCACTTCGCAAAATCTGAAACCATACCCTGAAGACTCATTGCCCGCGTGGGCGAAGCAATGGGCGGACGGCCCGACCGAAGAAGATCTGCCGCCTCCACAAGCACAGGGGGAGGCCACTCAATGAGCGAACGTCCCATTTCTTTAGTCACTGGCGCAGGACGCGGCATCGGGCGCGGCATTGCAATCGAACTAGCCAAACTCGGTCACGCCGTGGTGATCAATTATGCGGGCAACGCGGGCGCAGCGGACGAATGCTTACAACTCGTGCGGGCAGCAGGTGGTGACGGCATCACGGTTCGGGCAGATGTGGCTGTCGCTGAAGACCGGACGAGATTAGTCAATGAAACGCTCGCGGCGTATGGTCGCGTTGATTTACTCGTCAACAATGCGGGCGTGGCTCCTAATGTGCGAGCGGATATTTTGGAAGCGGGTGAAGAGTCCTTTGATCGCCTCATCAACATCAACCTAAAAGGCCCGTATTTCCTGACGCAAGCAGTCGCGCGTCAAATGATCGAGCAGGTGCAAAACAACGCGGTCAATTCATTTGGAACGCCGCGCATCGTGACGATTTCTTCGATTTCCGCGTACACGGCCTCGGTCAATCGTGGCGATTACTGCATCGCCAAAGCGGGGCTGGGAATGATGACGGCGTTGTTTGCCGCGCGGTTAGCAGAGTTTGGGATCAACGTCTATGAAATTCGGCCCGGTGTGATTGCCACGGATATGACTTCCGGCGTACAGGAAAAATACGATCAACTGATTGCGCAGGGTACGTGGCCGCTGCGACGTTGGGGGCAGCCTGACGACATCGGGCGCGCGGTCGCGGCGATTGCGCGCGGCGATTTCCCGTTTTCGACGGGAGAAGTCATCAATGTGGATGGCGGGTTTCATCTGCGCACCCTCTGAATCTGTCTGCCCAATAAAGACCTCATCGCTCAGGTCATCGTAACGCTATGAGTTTTGACGAAGACCGCTAAACGCCTTGTTACTTTGAGCAGTTTTTTTATTGATTGCCAGGGTCAAGAAATTGATTAAAGGGAGACCTCCTATCCTGGATGATAGCCCTAATGTCTTAAGTTCCGTATCTCGGAACAATGATTGAGAAGCCTGGGAGTTAATTCGCAGCAAAATGGCCGATAAAGGAATAAACTTGGTTCCGCATCTTGAAACAACTCCCATCTCCTCTTTTTTTCTTGTCGAAAGGCCGTGCAATTTTATATGGTGCAGGGCAGCTTTGCGCTTTTAATCAAAATAGTAATAACAATTAGGAATCTGTTTCTTTTGCTGGGTGAAAAACCTTGCCCTATCTAAAGATTGGTCAAGGACGATTGAAAGATTCGTGTTGCGGTTGGCGTTCTTTGTGCCTTGAGGCACGTCGCGGACCGCAGCAGGGATGCTACTTGATAGTCGGCAATTAAATGTGGGCTTTCAGGTCTTGTCGCATTATTTTAACCACTCTTCAGAATCCAGGTTTAATGAGCGTCGGTTGTTGCCTCTGACAGAACAACTGACGGCTTGTGACCCCATCACGAACAGGAAAAACTATGCCACGTAAGATACATATATTGGTTGGTCGCTTGTTGTTATCAGGGCTTGCCGTGATCAGTTTATTTATCATGGCGACCGCACAAGGATTAACAGGCCAAATTTCTGGCACACTGACTGACGCGCAAGGTAGCGTTGTGCCGAATGCCAAAATTGAAATTATCAACGAGGAGACGGCACGTCTTGTTACGGTCAGTGCCGACAGCGATGGAAACTTCGTTGTGCCTCAGTTATTACCGGGAACCTACACTGTCACGGTAACTGCCAGTGGCTTTAAGAAATTCGAGCGCAAGGGCATTCCCGTGACAGCCAACGAACGCGTGCCGATTGGCAAGCTGACGCTCGAAGTTGGTGACGTCAACCAAACGGTGACGGTGACGGCAGAACAGGCTTTTGTGAAAACCGAAAGCGGCGAACGTGCAGGGCTAATTGATGAGCAACAAATTCAGACTACGCCGCTCAAAGGCCGCGATTATATGGGGTTGGTCAAGCTGTTACCTGGCGTCGTTGACACATCCAACCGCGAAGCGCCCGGCTGGAACAATCTGGGCGGTATCAGCATTAACGGCAGTCGCCCCGGTACGATCAATCTGACGCTCGACGGTGTCTCATCGCTTGACACCGGTTCGCAACTGGGGCCGTATCTCGCGCCCGGCCTTGATGCCATCGGCGAAGTCAAAGTGTTGCTGACGAATTATCAAGCCGAATATGGACGAAGTTCTGGCGGCACGATCAACGTCGTCATCAAAAATGGCACGCGCGATTTTCATGGCGGTGGGTTTTACTTCAAACGCCATGAGCAATTCAACGCCAACGAATTTTTCAACAATCTGCGCAATATTCCGAAGCAACGGTATCGCTTCAATTACTGGGGCGGCACCATTGGCGGGCCAGTGCTGATTCCCGGTACGGACTTCAACAAGAATCGCGACAAGCTATTTTTCTTCTGGTCGCAGGAATATCTGCCGCGTCTGTATCCTACTCGACAAGGAACAATCACCTATCCGACAGCACTCGAACGTGCGGGCAATTTCTCACAGAGTTTAGACACCAACGGGCGCTTGATCCCAGTACGCGATCCGCTCAAAACAGGCGCTTGCACCTTGACCGACACGACCGCCTGCTTCCCCGGCAATATCATTCCAGCGAACCGCATTGATCCCAACGGACAGAAACTCCTGGGCATCTTCCCACAGCCGAACTTCAATGCAGCGACGGTTAACTACAACTACAATAATGTCTTTCAAAGCCAGGTGGATCAACCACGCCGCGAAGAGATTTTGCGCATGGATTGGAACATCTCGCAGAAGACCACCTTCTACGCACGCGGTATTCAAAACTACGAAGCATTCAAGGGCGATTTCAACTTCGTGCTGGCGTCGAACGTCTGGCCACAATTTCCGATCAAGTATGCCATCAATAGCCGCGGCCTTGTGAGTACGCTCATTCACAGCTTCTCGCCAACGCTGACGAATGAATTCACCTTTGGCATTAACCGCGCTGTGCAGTCAACGGATCCGCTCAACCAAGCGGGTATTGACAGGAACGACCGCACGAAGCTGGGGCTAACGTTGCCGCAGTTCTTCCCAGCGATCAACCCGCTGAATCTGATCCCCTATGCCACCTTCGGCGGTATTTCCAATGCGCCGCAGCTCAACATTGGCGATAATCGCTATCCCTTCTTCGGCACGAATAACATCTGGAACTGGTCGGATAACCTGTCGTGGATCAAAGGCAGCCACAACATCAAGACCGGTTTCTATTTTGAATACACGACGCGCAACGCAGCGCGCTCGTCATCCTTCAACGGCACATTCAACTTCGACCGCAACGTGAATAATCCGCAGGATACCAATCATCCGTTCGCCAACGCATTGATCGGTTCGATCAATGCCTACACCGAATCGAACAACAAGCTCAGTGGACACGCGCGCTATCGCAACTTTGAATGGTTCGCACAGGACAACTGGAAAGTAGCGCGGCGGTTTTCCATAGATGCAGGCGTGCGCTTCTACTACATCGAACCCACCTACAGCGAAGGCGATCCGCTGGTCTACTTCGACCGTTCGTTGTACGATGCCACTAAACAACCCGCATTGATGACACCATTCTGCCTGACGGCGAATCCGTGTTCGGGCAACAACCGTGTGGCGCGCAATCCGGTGACCGGCGCGATTCAGCCGTCCGTCAAAATCAATACGTTTGCCGATGGCACAGGCACACCATTCCAGGGCATGCGGCAAGTGTCGGAGCGCGTCTTCAAAACGCCGCCGATTCAAGTCGCACCGCGTCTCGGCTTTGCCTACGACGTGTTCGGCGATGGCAAGACTTCGATTCGCGGCGGCATCGGCGTGTTCTACGACCGCTTCAACGACGATCAGGTTTTGCAGCAACGCGAGCAACCGCCGAACGTGATCACGCGCACGGCCAACTTCACGACTATCCGTGATTTGTTGGCGACGCCGCTCAGCACCAGCCCGCCCGGCGTCAATGCCGTTGACCCGACGTTTGACCCGACGGCTGTTTATAACTTCAGCCTTGGTGTGCAACGCGACCTCGGCTTCAACACCGTGCTGGATGTGGCGTACACAGGGTCACTCGCCCGCCACCTGCTGCAACGCCTGAGTCTGAACGCCGTGCCCTATGGCGCGCGTTTCCTGCCGTCAAGCATTGACCCGACGGTGTCCGGCGGAACCACGCCATTGCCCGACAACTTCCTGCGTCCGATCAAGGGCTATGCCGACATAACCTTGATCGAAACCGGCGGCAACTCCAACTACCACGGCATGCAGGTGCAGTTGAATCGCCGTATGTCGAGCCGTGTTTCGTACGGGGTGAGCTACACTTGGTCGAAATCCATGAATCTGGTGAACGGCAACAACGATGCGATCAATCCGTTCATTGACCGCAAAGTCCGCAACTATGGCCGAGGCAATTTCGACCGCACGCACAACTTCGTCGTCAATTATGTCTATCGGATTCCGAGTCTGAGCAAGTATTGGGACAACGGCGTATCGCGGCAGATTTTCAACGGTTGGGAACTGTCCGGCGTTACGTCTTTTGTCAGCGGCGCGCCCTCGGGCATCGGCTATGCGCTGGTGGCGGCGCGTGATCTGGTGGGCGGCGGAGGCGCAGGCGTGGACAGTCGCGTAGTCATGATTGCCAATCCCGTGTTGGCCAGCGATCAACGTGGCAACGCTTGCAACCATTCCTTTGCGGCGACCAACACGGCACTGGCGAGTACCACCATCAGAGCCGTTGGTTGTCACCTCAACGTCAATGCGTTC
>JAEUQN010000096.1 GCA_016789725.1 Blastocatellia bacterium
GCATCTTTGCGTGCCAGTTTCAAGACCTCTGGATCAGGTTCATAACCTTTGGGGACGCCAACCGTAATGTGCGCACCAAGTTTCACGGCTCCGAAAATCAGCGAGTGGCAAGTATTATTCCCATCACCGACATAAGACATCCTGAAACCGCTTAAGTCATCGCCAACTTTTTCGGTCAGCGTAAAGTAGTCGGTTAAGCCCTGACACGGATGCGACCATTCGGACAAGCCATTGATAACAGGGACGGAGGCAATGTCAGCAAATTCGTGAACGACGCGATGGCTATAGGTGCGCAACACTATTAACTGCACCCAGCGTTCCAAATTCAAAGCCATATCTTTGACCGATTCACGCTCGCCGATGCGAACACCTTGATGGTCCAGGTACACGCACGAAGCGCCCATTTGCGTTGCGCCCAAATCAAAAGTCACGCGGGTGCGCAAGCTTGGCTTTTCAAAAATCAAAGCAACGCTTTTGCCCGCCAGTGCGGCGCTGAAATCGCGCGGATTAGCTTTCAAAGCCTTGGTCGTTTGGAAGATTTGCCGAATTTCTTTCGGTGTCAGATGGGATATTGAAATTAAGTCCTTCAGTGCCAACGTTGCTCCTTTACAAACAAAACGCAAGCCGTCAGAGCGTGAGTAATTCATTCGGGAATCAATCACGCAAGCTGACGGCTTGCGCTTCATAAATTTATCTGAGAAACCCGCGTCGTTCGATGCGTGCTAAATCACCGATTAAGTGCCGTAACCGCTCGCGCAACATGGTGCGTTCACTTTCAGAATCAACACATTTTCCTAACGCCGCATACGAAAGCGCAAGGGTATGTTCGCCTGCGGGGCTATTGAGAGTCGCAATCCAAACCTTTGAATCAATGATCTCAGTCCAGTGAAGCGAATGAAGCTTGACCCCACGCTCAATCGCCTGTGTCCGCATTTCAGCTTCGGCCCAATCCCGGCCCGCCATGATTTTTTCCTGGTCGAAAGTATCGGTCATTTGCTATCCCTGTCTACGGTTCTGCCAAAAGCGAAATGGCGTGAGGCAACAAGCGCGTGATCGCTGCCAGATTCTCGCGCGCGCCGCGCACACTGCCGGGAAGATTCACAATCAAGCACTTTCCGCGCGTACCACAAACTGCGCGTGACAACGCTGCAAGCGGGGTAATTTTTAAGCTCTCGGCCCTCATTAACTCCGCCAATCCGGGAGCCTCGCGCTCAATCACATCCCGCGTCGCTTCCGGTGTAAGGTCACGTGGAGAAAGCCCCGTGCCACCTGTCGTCACGATCAAACCAGCACTACCACGATCAGCATAAAAGCACAACCGCTCTGCAATTTGAGCGCGCTCATCAGCAATGATTTCAGTAGCCACCATCTCAACGTTGATTGTCTGTAACTCAGCCACTACGGCTGGCCCTGATAAATCCTTTCTTGCACCTCGTGCGGCTGAATCACTGATGGTCAGGACAACAGCTCGAATTGGCTTGGACATTTTTTACACCCGGACCAGCTATCAGTTTTGGCAGACAAGCGGGGAGTTTACCTGCTCAAGTAAGATGATTCAACGAAGAATTGCTGCTCTTACACAAAAACCGCCGCAATCCGTCAGCCTCACCTGACAGGTTTTGTCACTTCTCTGCCCCAACAATGGAATATCATTACATCTCTCTTACAGCAACCTATTGAAACTGTGAGATTTGTCACGCTCGACCAAACCCGTCATTCTCTGGCACAAGAATCGCTTATCTAATAACCGGAACGAGGACGCCCGGTGACTGTTGTCGTAGTTTTAGTTGGGTTGTTCAGCGGCAGCAGTCCGGGGCCACCGGGCGTCCTGTTTCTAAGTCTCACCCTTGAAAATTCGTTCTGTGTCCTCTTGCGCAAGATGCGTCAGCCCAACTGACATAGCCCTCAAGAGGTAGCTGAGAAGCTCGAAAGTGCAGATCCTATCTTGTTACCCAAAAATCCCGCAACAAACTCCCCCTAAGGCCTTCCAAGCTATCCCTCCGTCTATTTCTTACTATTCTTTTTCAACCGATCTCTGCTATCCTTACAAGCACTTTCCCGATCCCCCGGCAATTCGGTTCGATAAGTCAAATAAAATTGCGCATACACAATGGAAGAATTCAGGCATTACGAGTGTGTATGTCAAAGAAGCTTTTATTCAGGAGTTTGTTTTATGAAAAAATCGAAACCCTCCCAGGAGAAACCCGTGGCTTCATCGCGCCGCGCATTTCTTACCAAAGTAAGCGCTGCGACCGCTACAACCATTGCCGCAGGTGTTGCAAGCCAACCCGCGTCGGCCCAGTCTCCCATTGATCTTGAAGCGCTGAAGAAAAAGGTGGCATTAGAAATATCCGATCAAGACCCTAATCGGATTGTTAAGGCTTATATGTGCCGCGTCAATGCAGCAGGGATGGCGTTACAAAGACCTATTATTGAGCAGCGCTCGAATAATGACGATGATCGCTATCCCAATAAAATAGGGAGCTACACAAAGGCGCTACCACACAATCAACTCGGCGAAGTAGATGCCACTGCTTATGCAACTCTTGCCAGAGCGCGAACAACGCAGAATCCTGATGACTTTGAATTAATCCAATTGGGACTTGGGAGGAAGCTGACAAGTCCGCAAGCGGGACTGGCGATGGATTTGGAAGGCCCGGATTCACATCACGTGACGCTGCCTCCAGCCCCGCGCTTTGATAGCGCCGAGGAAGCCGGTGAAATGGTGGAACTGTATTGGATGTCGCTGGCGCGCGATGTACATTTTTCCGATTATGCCAACAACCCGATCATTGCCGCTGCCGCTGAAGAAATTTCTCGCCTGACAGATTTTCGTGGCCCTAGAAATAATACGCGCACAAGCCTCAACACTCAGGTTGAAGCAGCTCCCACTTTATCCTCCTTCCGTGGGCGTAGAAGCAATGGAGCGGTGACAGCGCAAACGATTTTTCGCAATAGCACCCCAGGAGATCTGAACGGCCCCTGGCTTTCGCAATTCCTGACGCTGGATTTCTCCTTCGGCGCGAATTATTTCTCGCAGAAAATGAAAACCTTGCCAGCCGGTGTGGATTACATGACAAACTATCAGGATTGGCTTGATGTCCAAAATGGAGCCGATCCCAGTGCCAACATTCAGTATGATCCGACACCACGCTATATCCGCAATTTGCGAGATGTGGCGCAATGGGTACACGTGGATGCACTTTATCAGGCGTATTTACAGGCTTGTTTGATTATCCTGGAACAAGGAACCCGTCTTGATCCAGGCCTACCCTTGTATAACTCCAAGGCACAAGCAGGCTTTGCACAATGCGGCGGGCCTCATATTTTAAGTTTAGTGACAGAAGTAGCCACGCGAGCACTGAAAGCCGTTTGGTATCAAAAATGGTTCGTGCATCATCGCTTGCGTCCTGAAGAATTTGGCGGACGTGTCCACAACCACATGACGCGTGCGGCAGAGTATCCCATTCATTCGGATGTTCTAAATTCACGAGCAGTGGCGGAGACCTATCGCAAATATGGAACATATTTATTGCCAGCCGCTTTTCCCGAAGGGTCACCCACCCACACCTCCTATGGTTCAGGACACGCGACAGTCGCTGGAGCTTGCTCCACCATTTTGAAAGCGTTCTTCGACGAGTCGGACATCATAAAGAACCCCAAAGTGCCAAATGCAGATGGAACCTCGCTCGTTCCTTATCTTGGCCCAGAACTGACAGTCGGGGGCGAACTCAACAAGGTCGCCTCAAATGTTGCCAATGGGCGCAATGGTGCAGGTGTGCATTGGCGCACTGACGCGGTGAATTCGCTGAAGCTGGGTGAAGCAGTAGCTATCGGTATTCTGGAAGAGCAGAAGCTCACCTACAATGATGACGTACAAATGACCTTAACTAAATTCGACGGAACGAAGATCACGATCTAAACGTTCCCTTGACCTACTCAAAGGCGATCAGGAGTTTTTTGAATAAGGCTCCGGGTCGCCTTTTAGTTTGCCTTTCGATTTTGCTTTGCGCTACTCTGCACTCGCCTTTTGCAAGGAGAGATCATGCTTAAGATTATCGCGCGTTTGCTTTTCACTTCTCTGCTGATTTTGCTGAGTAATTCACTTGTTCCAGCCCAACAACGACCGCTGATTACTGAAGATGTCGAAGTCGTCAAGCCCGGCTCCGTCCGCATCGAATTTGGCTTTGATTTCGCACAGCGCAAACGCTATCCCGTTTCCGGGCTACAGGGGGATATCTCGCGCCTCGGCGTGGTCGCTACAACGTTTGGCTTAGCACCCAACGTAGAAGTTGAAGTTGGCGGTGTCATTCACAACTCGCTTGCTATCAGCCGTCGTGATGTCAGTACAATCCCGCTTGACCTGAAAAATATCAATTCGACCAGCGATGTCGGCGATTTCTTTCTTGCGACAAAAATCAAAATTCGCAACGAAACAAATCGCTTTCCCGCATTAGGCGTACGATTCGGCGTGCAATTACCCAACTCGAATCAATCACGCGGCCTTGGGCTAAATCAAACAAACTTTTTCATGACAGCGTTGGCAAGCAAAAATGTGGGCAAACTCCGCGTTTCGGGGAATATCGGCTTAGCAATTTTAACGGCCCCCACCGAACTGTTCTCGCAAAACGATGTCATGCTGTACGGACTCTCTGCCGTATATCCACTGAATGACCGCATCAGCCTGGTTGGCGAAATCAACGGTCGCCTCAACACGCGTAAACGTGCGCCGATTGGCACCGAATCAGATGGCGAAGCCCGCTTTGGCGCACGGATCAAAGCCTCTGGTTTACTTTGGGACGTCAGCGGATTGACAGGCTTCCACAAAAACAGCGCACGTAGCGGCTTGAGCTTTGGCCTAACCTACGAGGGATCGCTCTTCACCCCCATCAATAAATAACCTACGGTCAAATCTTAATAAGACGAAGCGTCTCACAATCTGAGGGGGGGCAGTAGTTTTTTGTCCCTTCGCATTTGCGACTGACGAGAAAAACTTTGGCGATATGGTTCGGTGCTTTTCACCAGTATTCAGTGGAAACAACAAATGAAGGAACCTGTTATGAATTCATCGCCAACCTGATCAGACTATGTTTCGGATATTTTCTCGCCCCGCTCACAACGCCTTTGACATTTCTATTGTTTGGCTGGCTCTGGAGCGGAGCAAAGGTCATGATGCAAATGGGGGCTTTTATCCTCTTTGCCACACCCGCAGCCTGCTTAATCGCCTTTCTTTTCGGCATAGCCTTGGTGATATTTTTGGGTACACGTGGAAAGACAAGTTGGTGGATGTTTGCGCTCGGCGGATTTTTTGTCGGTGTCATTCCGGGCTGATTTTATACCAAGTCTGCCGCTTTGCGTGTCAGATGGAGCGTTATGGTCCTGGGTATTTTGGGTCTGCGTTTATTGGAAGGCGGAAGTTTAGTGGCAAGCCTATTTCCATTTACCCTGCATCGTAAACGCAGCCCAATAATAAGGCGCAGCAAATCGTTTCAGCTTCCACATTTCGATTTGCGCAGCGCGCAACGCTGCGGCTGGGCGTAGATTTTCTTTCAGCAGCCCTCGATAAAATCGCGTCATCAATTCCGCCATTGCGTAATCATTATCGCATCGCCTTCGTCAATTCTGCGCGTCATGCGATTGAGCGTTTTGTCTGCGCAATCTTCAGGAAAATGCGCACCACGCCAATCAAAGAACTTCACCAACGTCTGACAAATCGCCTCATATTTTTCTCCGGCTTTCTCCGGGTTAGGATCAAGGCACGCCAGCAAGTTGGCGAAGGGGGTCCGCAGTCAAACTCCAGGCGTTTTTTGATGAAGAAAAGCTATCCACGCTGCTTTCAATTTGGGGAAGGCAATCGTTGTTTCAAGATGCCTGCGTATTATACCAATCTCTCACTAATCACTCGCTGCATTTCTCTCGCTGCATCCACAGGCGAAGGCGCTTCGGTGATCGCTGCGCCGATAATGACGCCCGCTAATGAAATCTTGCGTAAGGCAATCAGTTCCTGTAAATCAATCCCCCCCGCCAAGTAAACAGGTAATTCAATTTCATCAACCTGTGCTTTAAGCTGTTTGAGATTTTCTGGTTGCGTTGCGCGCCGTGCTTTCATACCACGCCGATTCAGACAAAGAGAAGTAACCCCTAAATCGCGTAGCTCTTTAGCCCGTTCAATTAAATTTAGAACACCGAGACTATCGGCCATCACTTCGCCATCATATTTTTTAGCGGATTTGACGACGCGTTTGATCACCTCATCACTAGCACATCCCAAAACGGTTACGACTTTTGCTCCGGCGGCAAAGGCAAGCTCAGCTATCGGCTCACCAGCATCTACGACTTTAATGTCTGCGACAACTGGACAACGACATCTACGGCGCAATTCCCGTACGGCGCGAATGCCTTCCCGAATAAGCAGCGGAGTGCCAGCCTCAATAAAGTCCATGTACTTTACTGTTCGAGCGGCAATCTCCAGTTCTCGAGTTAGGTCAGGATGGTCCAACGCCAGTTGTAATTTCATAACATACCTACGCCCAAACAAAAATTCTAAGTAAAGGGGAAATTAATCCAATGAAAAGTTTTCCACAGATTCTGTGGAAAAAGCTGTGAAAAAGTGGGGAGAGAGATAGCTCAAATTGTGTAAATACGCAAGTTATAGCAAATTGCACACTTCTTCGACAAACAATCTAAATCCTTTGAATCCAGTTATTTGAGCAAGTTTCCCTCTTAAATCTCAACAAGAGCAGTAAATTAAACCTCGTTGAACATTTTTAATCTACCTGCCCTTATCTAACCTGTGGATTTCTAGGGGGAACAACTGGCTTATTGGAAAACCACCTACCAGGGTTCGTCTTCCTGTATTTGGTCAAGGCGTTCTAAAAAGTCAGCTTTTACTAACACCTGGCGAGGCTTACTCCCATCTTCTGGCCCAACAATACCTTCTCGGTGCATCATGTCAATGATCGAAGCCGCACGACCATAGCCAATACGTAACCGCCGCTGTAACACGGACGTCGAGGCACGGCCCATTTCGATCACAATGCGGACAGCTTCTTCGTATTTTTCATCACGCTTTAGGTCACCATTCAGTTCTTCGCCTTCGGTTTCTTTCTCGCTCATCACAATCTTATTGTCATATGAGGGCTGGCCTTGCGTACGTGCGTGATCGCAAATGCGTTTGACTTCTTTCTCATCTACATATGCTCCGTGGACACGCACCAGACGCGAAGTACCAGGCGGCAGGAATAACATATCGCCTTGTCCTAGCAAGGCTTCTGCGCCGTTCGTATCAATGATCGTGCGCGAGTCTACTTTGGACGAGACACGAAACGAAATGCGTGAAGGGAAATTCGCCTTAATCAAGCCAGTGATTACGTCCACTGAAGGGCGCTGTGTAGCCAACACTAAGTGAATGCCGACGGCGCGGGCCATTTGTGCCAAGCGCGTAATGCTTTCTTCGACATCGCGGGCGGCAACCATCATCAAATCTGCCAATTCGTCAATGACAACCACGATGTAGGGCAACGGCTGCGGTGGCTCACCATTGTTGATAGCGATCAGATGCGCGGCATTGGTATTTACCTCGTGATTGTATTGGTCAATATTCCGCACGCCAAACGTTGCCAAATGTTTGTAGCGATTTTCCATTTCGCTCACCGCCCAGCGCAAAGAGTAACTAGCACGTTTCGCATCGGTCACAATTGGCGTTAGCAAGTGAGGGATGTCCGAATACAGGCCTAGCTCCAGTCGCTTCGGATCTACCAGAATCATCTTGACTTCGTCAGGAGTGGCCTTGTAAAGCAGCGAAACAAGAATGGAGTTGAGTGCTACAGATTTTCCTGCGCCAGTCGCACCTGCGATCAGCAAATGCGGCATCTTCGTCAAATCAGCCACGTAGTTCGAGCCATCAATCGTTTTACCTAGCGCGAGTGTGAGTTTTGATGATGACTCTATGAACTTGGAAGATTCCAGAACCTCGCGCAGGCGAATAGTTTGCCGCTTGACGTTGGGGACTTCAATACCGACTGTGGACTTACCTGCAATGCGGTCAATACGAATAGACTCTGCCTTCAGCCCTAAACATAAATCGTCTACCAGGCCTGTGATGCGGCTGTACTTCACGCCGGGATCAGGCTTGAACTCAAACGTCGTGACCACAGGGCCAGGGCTGATTTGTTTGACCTGCCCGGAGACATTGAACTCGCGGCATTTTTCGGCGAGTTGAATAGCGCGCTCCTTTAGCTCTTCATCAGCAATCTCCGAACGCGGCGCGGGCGGTACGAGAATATCGGTCGTTGGCAATTTGTACTCAACTACCGTCGGCAACGTATCTGGGACCAACGCCAGAGGCTTCGGCACAGGCTTTTCTTCGACCAAATCGGGCCGCTTAACAGAAACGGTCGAAACCATCTCTAACACGCTCCGCTGGCCCGGCGTCAAAGGTTGTGAATCAGCATCATCTGTCCATTCGTCGCCCTCGGCAATATCATCAAACGAGTTGTCTTCACGGGGGGAAGCGGGCGTCTTGGCAGGCGCACTTCCCGGAGACTGGGCCGTCATCGCTAATTCACTAAGACTCTTTTCGTCACTTTTTTCTCTCGACAATGCAGCCGCGACAGAAGCACGTGCCTTGCTAAAAGCTGGTGACAAAACGTCAGATAACGAAGACTTCTTCTCGGCTTCAACCACAGATGCTTGTCCCTTGGACTTGGCATCGGGCTGCGTGATTTTAATATCGTCTTTGGCACGCGCGGCGGCTTCGCGTTCCTGACGCTCGCGGGATGATTGCTCAGCCAATTCCTGTCTAAGTAGTTGACGATTCTGCCACCAGACACTGAAGCGCTCGCGGACCGTTGCAATAATCCCCGCCTGCTGTTCTTTCTCAGACAATTGGATAAGCAGGCCAACCAGTGAGAGCGGCGTTGCCATCATCAAGCCAGTAATCAAGGTCAAAAGCAAAATAATCGTTGCACCTACCGTGTGCAAAAACGTTGCCAAACCAAAACCTTCGCCGTAAACCAACAAATGCCCAATCCACCCTCCCCAATGAAATGAGGAGCCTTTACTTGAATCTATAACTGAAAGTAGTCCCGCGAGGGAAAGTAAAATGACCCCTAACCCGGCTGCTTTGAACCACGAGAATTGAATGCGCGCATAGCGAATCAACCAATAAGCCAAAGCAAAAAACAAAACCGGAACCAGCAATGCGATGTATCCAAATGATTGATAGAGCGTGTTCGCCAGGTTTGCCCCCAACGGGCCAATCCAATTGCTGACAAGAGTGCGCGCCGAGGCTGTCCCCCAAGAGGGATCCCGGCGATCATAACTGAAGAGTGCAAGCAATAAGACCAACCCGATGCCAGCGCAAAACATGCCGATGACTTCGTGGCGTCGTTTGCGGCGCGCTTCCAGTAATTCCTTGTTAACGCGCGGCGTGGTTTTCTTGGTTGCTGCTTTTGCCATACTTCAGTCAGGAGAGTTTCGAGAGTCGCAAATATTAAGGCTTCAATAGACTCAGAGAGACTACGGATTACCTTGCTCTCGTTTTGCCAGGAGATACTGCTTAATGAATTCGTCCAGATCACCGTTCAGGATGCCGTCCACGTCACTGGTTTCAAATTTGGTGCGAACGTCTTTTACCAAACGATAGGGCTGCATCACATAGTTACGAATCTGTGAGCCGAACGAAATGTCGCGTTTGTTCTCTGCTAATTTGTCTGTCTCGGCCTGTTTTTTTGCGATCTCCAATTCGTAGAGCTTCGATTTTAATACGCGCATTGCGACATCGCGGTTCTGGTGTTGCGAGCGTTGATTCTGACAGGTCACAACGATGCCCGTCGGCAAATGCGTAATGCGTACAGCAGAATCCGTGGTGTTAATATGTTGGCCTCCCGCACCTGTCGAACGATAGGTATCCACCCGTAAGTCTTTATCAAGGATTTCGATTTCGATGTCGTCATCAATTTCAGGCGTCACGAACACTGAAGCAAAGCTGGTTTCGCGGCTGCCACCAGCATTAAACGGCGAGATACGCACCAACCGATGCACGCCGGATTCGCCGGACAACAAACCATACGCATAATCGCCTTCAACGCGAATCGTCGCGGATTTAATCCCCGCTTCTTCGCCATATTGCTCATCTAGTAATTCTTTTTTGAAGCCGCGATATTCGCACCAGCGCAAATACATCCGCTCCAACATTTGCGCCCAATCCTGAGCATCAGTTCCACCCGCGCCTGCATTGATATTGATAATCGCGTTACGGGCATCGTTTTCGCCGCCCAGCAACGTTTGTGTCTCGCTTTCTTCGACGTCTTTGGCCAGCTTTGTCAACGTGTCTTTCAATTCTGCGGCAGACGATTCGTCTTCGGCAGCGAAGTCAAACAACACAGCGACGTCATCTACCATGCGCTGTTGGTCTTCAGTTTTGGCAATTTCGCGTTCGAGGCGCGCACGTTGTTGTAAGACTTTTTGCGCCGCTGCCTGATCGTTCCAGAATTCCGGTGCCGCAGTTTTCTCTTCGAGTTTGGCTAATTCCGCACGCTTGCTGTCGAGGTCAAAGAAACCTCCGTAGCTCGGCCACGCGCTGCGTTAAGTCGTTATACTGATCTCGTAATTCCTGAATCACTAAGGAATCAATCATGAAAGAAACTCCTGTAAAACTTAGATTTCGTGGGTGCAGTTTAACATGAAATCCTTGACCTGCCGATGCCGGAAACCACCTGACCGAGAAAACAATTTCAAGTGCAATTCCATTCGGGGTAATTCGGCAACGCTTTTCCAAGTACCACAGGGTATGTTAGCCTCACGCTTACAGCAATTCTGAAGTACCAATTTATCATCGTTACCCTCTTTGCGATGATGTGCTGAGTTCACCAGTCTGTGGAAAAGAATGACGGTGTTGTCCTTTTATCGCCACAGCGAAGACGAAACATTTCACCGCAAGCAGGTCGCTTGCGTCATCTTTGGAGAGGAGCAAAGTTTATGAGTATGCAAAGGATTTTTCTTTGCATCGTCCTGGCAATGGTAGTGTCCGGTGCGGTGCAGGCTGATACGTTATATTTGCGCAATGGAAGCACGTTGCAGGGCAATTTTCTGCGCTTTGAAAACGGTCAATTTGTGTTTCAACTGACTAGCGGTGGAGATCGTGATCGCGGACGCGTCTTGCGTTTTCCAGTTAAAGACGTCATCCGCTTGGTGAGTGATCGTGATGCGGATGGCACATTGAGCAAAACTCCCCCCACGACTCCTGTTCCTGGAGCAGGGTCTGTTTTCGATTCTTCTCCATTACTGGATGTCCGCCTAACCAATGATTGGATCAATTCCAACATTGCAGTAGTACAAGGACAGCGAATCCGCGTTGAAGCCAATGGGACGGTGCGATTGGAAGGACGCGATAACTCTTCCCCATCCGGCATTAACCGTCGTGACCCCAACGCCCCATTGCCCGATGAAAGCGCTGGTGCATTGATTGCCTCCATCGGCAATGATCTGAATTCACCGATCATCTTAATCGGGCGCTCAAAAGAGTTTGTTGCGGATCGAGATGGAATTCTCTACTTCACGGTCAATTACTGGGAAACAGCGAATGCCAGCGGTTCTTATCAGGTGCGAGTGCAAACCGAACGACGTGCTGGCTCGCCAACGCGCCCGCCAGTTACAAGCTCTACGCCATTTGCTTGTGGGATGCCCTATCGCATTACGATGACGGAAGGTGGCTACAATGGGGTGTGGACGCGACGTGGCAATAGCAATGAATACGAAGCGGTCTGGACGCGCGGACGCCAACAAATCAACGGCGTGCTGAGCATCACGACGCAAGGCAATCGCATTTACATCAAACGCCTGCAAAGTACGGATAACCAGCTTTGCGAATATGAAGGAATCGTCAGCGCGGACGGCGTGACGATTAACGGGACCTATCGGTGCAGCGGCGTCACCAATCTTGCCTGGCAAGGACGGGCGGAGTGTAATTAACGACTAAGACCGGATTTCAATCTCTTGGCTCCTGAGAACAAACTCCTTTTGTTCTCAGGAGCCAGTCATCAAAGCCCCTCTTATGACCCAACCAGCCATTTCGAAATAATCAACTGCACTGCTCCACAGCCGAAAATAATTAACACCGGATTCAGTCGCGCCCGCATCATCAACAAAAACGCGATGGTTGCAATGCCAAAGCTGACAGGAATATTCCGGTAACTTAACGAAGTGCTCAGTGACGATCTCGCCAAACTCACACCGGCAGCAGCCAACATCCCTACAACAGCGGGAGCAACGCCCGACAAAAAAGATTGCATCAGGTGATTGGTACGAAAGCGATTTAGCGAAGTCCCGGCCACAATAGTCATGACAAACGAGGGCAGGAAGGCTGCTATCGTTGCGGCCAGCGCGCCGATCAATCCTGCGACTTTGTAGCCAATGAAGGTCGCTGTAATCATCACTGGCCCCGGAGTAATTTGTCCGAACGCCATCCCATCAGCAAATTCTTCACGCGTGAGCCAGTTATTGACGTCCACAACGTCGGCTTCAATTTGTGGGATCATCACAAAGCCTCCCCCAAACGTTACGGAACCGATGCGGATAAACATTACAACCAATTTCCACGTTGCGAGCAATTTTGCCAATAACGTAGTGAGATACGGAATAGCGACCAATACCAACAAGGGCCAGGTCAATGACAGGATGCGGTCGCCACTTGACTTCGACTCTCCAACTGGTTTCTCAAATTCTCCGGGCATGGGCAACGAGACTTCAACGCGATGCTGCACGTCGAAAGCCTCAGCGCCTTCCATAACTTTTGCAGCGTGTTTGCGCGCTTTTTTTTCGGCCAGCACGGCATGCGCTTTCTCGCGCTTTTCGCGTTTTACTTTCTGACGCATGCGTTCCCGCATTTGCCGTTTTAAGGACTGAATAAAAATGCCCGCCATTCCTGCCAGCAATACAATTTCGGCAATGCTGGTGCTCGTGAAAATCAAAATGAAGCCTGTTGCTACGCCCATCTCCAAATGCCATTGGCGCTGCATCGCGGTCTTGCCAATCTTAAAGACTGTCGCAGCAATTAAGCCCACAACCGCGGCATTGAAGCCTTGAAAAACGCGTTGCGCATCGGGAAGCTGGTTGAGATTATTATGCGCAATGGTCAGCGCAATCATCATTAGAAACGACGGTAGGATAAAGCTGGAAGCCGCAACCAGCGCACCGCGTACCCCTGCGACTTTCAGACCGATGTAGGAAATCGCATTGACGGCATTGGCCCCCGGCAGGCTTTGTGCCAATGAAACGGCGTCGAGGAATTCTTCTTCAGAGAGCCAACGTTTTTGCGCCACAACCAGGCGGCGAATCTGGGCAATAACTGCTATGCCGCCTCCAAAGCCAGTTGCACCTATGCGCAAGCACGGTTTGATGAGGGTGCGCCAATCGTCTTTCGCCACCTCTTTCGTTTTTTCCGGTAGCTGGCTGACAATAAAGGCACGAGCCAATGCTATATACTGGCGCAAACGGTTCATACAACCTCAAAAGGCAAAGCTCACAAGGTAAAAGGTCAGCACTTTATTCTTATTTTTATAAAAGTAGCACGGCCTTGCGAATGCCACTTTTGCCCCGTGAGCTTTACCTTTCGCCTTTTGATTTGTTCGGCTTTACGCGGCCAGATCTTCAAAATCTTCAATGCTCGGCAATTCATTCAAATCGCGCAGACCAAACTGAATCAGAAATTCTTTTGATGTGCCGTACATCATCGGACGCCCGACGGTCTCTTTGCGACCTTTGGTGATAATCAGACGCTTTTCCAACAACGTTTTGATGGCCGAAGATGAGCTGACACCACGAATTTCCAGCACCTCGGGCACTGTCACAGGTTGTTTGTAAGCAATGACCGCCAGGGTTTCGAGCGCAGGCAAGGACAACCGCGCCGAGGGTTTGGACTTGAGATATTTGCGGATGAATTCGTGATGCTGCGGACGCGTCGAGATGCGCCAGCCACCAGCGATTTCGCGCAATTCCAAACCGCTACTGCGGGTATCATAATCGCTCATCAATTCGACGATTGCGGCATAAGCGTCTGCTGAATTGACATCCCCTAAAATCTTGCAAAGTTGATTGAAAGGGACAGGCTCATCCGCCACAAACAGAATTGCTTCAATCGCGGGCTTTAGTTCGGCAAGCGAGGCGGTGATGGTGACATCGTCCATTTCAGAGGCGAGAGTTGAGGTTTCAGATTCAATCTCTTTGCTGCCATCGCCATCAACCTCTTCTGTCGCGCTTTCAGAGGGTTCGCACTTACCAGCCTCAGCCAGTTCGTCAATCACGAGAATCTCAATACTTTCAGCGACGACTTCGACAAACTCATAATCAGGCGCGGTAGAAATTTCCGCCGTGGCATCATCAGTGGAATCAGGGCTGGTGGCGTCTGTCTCTTCATCAGCGGCAAGCTTAGCGAAAATCTCGGCGTACTCATTGGGTGGGGTTTTGATTTCTTCAGGATAATTGTTGCTCATTGCTCAATCACAGCAGCAGTTATTCATTGACTGCTAATTCAGAGTTATTCACGACCTCAATCATCGGCGGAGCATTGTCACGAAGGCGCGCGATGATCTCACCGAAGAGTTGCGACTGAATCAAAATAATTTGGCTTTCTTTGACTAATTCCAAAAACGCCAGGAAGGTCAGAATCAATTCACGTTTGGAGCTGGCAAGTTCAAAAACATCCCGCACATTCAGTTCGTGGCGTTCGATCAGCATCGTGCGAATTTGCGTCAGCTTCTCGCTCATGCTCATCTCTTCGCGTTGAATTTCGACTTCCTTGACCGCTTTGGCACGATCCAGAATTTCTTTGAAAACGCGTAACAAATCCACCACGGTGGCGGTGACTTCGGGATTGTTTTTGTCGGTTTCCAAAGAACCTCGCGTGTAGCAGGCACCTTCGATCTCCGCTTTTTCGTATAACATATTCGCGGCGGATTTGAACTTTTGATATTCGAGTAACTGCCCGACCAATTCGGCCCGCGGGTCTTCGTTCAGATCCTCTTCGCCTTCAACCTTTGGCTCCGGCGGCAGAAGCATTTTCGACTTGATATAAATCAGTGTCGCCGCCATCACAAGGAAGTCCCCAGCGACTTCAATATTGAGAGAATCGAGCAGTTGAATGTATTCGAGATATTGTTTGGTGATGCGCGCAATCGGGATGTCGTAAATATCAATCTCGTCTTTTTTGATGAGATACAACAACAGGTCGAGTGGGCCTTCAAAGGCTTCGAGTTTGACACTGTAATTGTCGCGCCGAGTGTCGTCATCGGGACCTAATTCGTCCGGTTTCGCAGGCGCTATTTTTTCCTTATGAGTTGCCATTTCGGTACGGTCTTAAACCTCGACTTTGTAATTCAACGCTAGTTCATCGCCCATCTGTCCTCGAATGCCCCAATTGTATTTTGGCGTTTCGAAGATGGTAATCTCTACATCCTGCGGCAGAATCTCCAATTCGCCCGCCAATCGCTCAAATAACAAGCGAATCAATCGCCGCTTGGTTTCAACCGCTCGCCCTTCAAACATGCTGATTTCGATGATCGTGTATTTTTCGGTTCGTCCCGGCGGGTAATAAAAATCTGACTCATCCAGTGGGAAAAACCGATGCGCGCGTTTGTCGGCTGGATATTGCAAGGCTTCGACGATGCAAGCATGAATCGAATCGGAGAGCTTGGCTTTGATGGGATTCAAGTGTTTTGCTAGCCCATAAATTTTGATTTGCGACATGTTCAGCCACCACTCACGCTGCCCAATCTATCTGCATTGCGCTGCGCACCTCAGTCATAATGCGTTGCGCCTCTTCCTGTGCTTTCTTTGATCCTTCCAGCAAAATGTCGCGCACCTCATCCTGATGATCGCGGTAGTAATTCAAACGTTCCGTAATCGGCGCGAGGTATTCGATCAACGAATCCGCCAACGCTTTCTTGCGATCCACACAACCCACACCCGCGCCGCGACAATCGGCATCGAACTGATCGGCGAGCGCCGTCGGAGCAAACAAGCGGTGCATTTTGCACACATCACAATCTTCGGGATGACCGGGATCAGTGCGTTTGACGCGCGTGCGATCCGTAATCATCTTTCGCACTTTGGATTGAATCACGTCGGGCGCATCGGCCAGCTCAATCGTGTTGTTGTAACTCTTCGACATCTTGCGCCCGTCGAGTCCCGTGAGCTGCAACACTTCGGTGTGCAACGCCTGAGGTTCGGGAAAGACGTCGCCATAAAATTGATTGAAGCGACGCGCAATTTCGCGGGTCAATTCGATGTGCGCGGCCTGATCTTTGCCGACCGGAACGTAATCGGCTTTGTACATACAAATGTCCGCCGCTTGCAGCACGGGATAACCGAAGAACGCATAATTGCCGATGTCTTTGTCCGTGATATTTTCACGCATTTCCTTGTAAGTCGGCACGCGCTCCAACCAGCCGAGCGGCGTCAAGGTCGAGAAGATCAAATGTAATTCCGCGTGCTGCGGCACCAGCGATTGCGCAAAGATCACGCATTTGTTCGGATCAAGTCCCGCCGCCAACCAATCCGTCACCATCGCCAAGGTGTTTTCTTTGATCTTTGAAGTGTCGGCGTAATCAGACGTCAACGCGTGCCAATCGGCAACAAAGTAGAAGCATTGATATTGATCTTGTAATTTGACCCAATTTTTCAGCGCGCCTTCATAATTGCCCAAGTGCAATTTTCCGGTCGGGCGCATTCCGCTCACAATTCGTTTCATGATGCAATTAAAGTTTTCGAGACACCCAGTCGTGCGAGTTACCCAACAATGCCTCTCATTACAACGTCGAAGATTGGATTAATAATTTTACCGGTGACGCCGGTCATCATCAGTCCGATCAAAATAACAAAGCCGTAAGGGCGAATGGTTTCAAACGCCTCGGCAGCACGCGCTGGCAACAGGTTTTGCAGGACGTGACTGCCGTCCAGGGGAGGGATCGGCAGCAAATTGAAAACCGCCAAAACAACATTCATGCTCAAGCCCGTGAATAAGGTGCGAATGATCGGCTGCTGCCACTCGCCCATTGAAGCCTGCAATCCCGGTGAGAGAAAAACGACTTTCATCGCCACAAAGAAGAAGATCGCGAGGATAATGTTGCTCACCGGCCCGGCCAAAGAAACACATATATCACCCCATTTACGATCTTTCATCTGACTCAAATCCACTGGAACTGGCTTCGCCCAACCGAAAAACATGGCACCCGTGACCAAGCTCATCAACGGAAAGATAATCGTCCCGATAATATCAATGTGAGCCATCGGATTCAGCGTCACACGCCCAGAATATCGCCCGGTAGGATCCCCAAACCGTTCCGCCGTCCAGGCGTGCGCAGCTTCGTGGATAGACAATGACAACAGAAAAATCACGAACCAAATGGGAATGAAGGCGGGGTCTATTTTCATAACAAAACTCCAAAGTTGCGGCGAATAACAACCGAAGTCTGACAGTAGCACGCGACTTGAAGCACTGTCAATTTAGGCGTCTTACGACATTTTCACTCAAAGACCATTCCCATCGCGGCACCCGCATAACCGGTCATTTCCAAATAACCTCGCCCTTTCACCTCTTGGCCCTCACGAGTTCCAGTAACCACAATCGCGCCTTCCCAATAACTGACGCCCGTCGAGCCGTTCGTAATGAGTTCCTGGTTTTTCATGGTGGCGTCCACTTCCAGATCGAGGTGGCGCGACGGAATTTTGACCCGCCACTTGGTCGGGTATTCCGCGTTGGTCTGAGGCGAACGCCACGCTGCAAGCGGCTCCAATGTGAATTCTTTCGCGCTCAACTTCGTCGCCTTCCCTGCCCCGTCAATTAGAGTTCCACTCGTATGTGAATCAAGCGCGCCGTCGTTGCGGCGAAATTGATAAAGCATCAAATCCGTCCCATCATCCAATTGCAAGGCGAACCAATCCCAGCCTTTTTGCTCTTTCTCCAAAAAGCTCGTGCCGAATTCGTGATCCATCCAACTGTCGCCCGCGACGTCAAAACGCTGCCCGTTCATCACGATCACGCCGCGCGTCGGCATTCGCGTTTGCGAGTAATAATGCGAAGCGTTGCCGAGTTGCGTTCCCTTTTGACTGACGCCACTTTCACCGTGAATCGTCGGCGCTTTGCCCGGCTCTAATGTAAATTCGATTCCGAATCCATCGTCAAACGCTTTCAGCAACGTTCGTTTCGCGTCATCGTGTTTCGCTTCCCAATCTTCGTTCCAGACTCGATAAACATTAGTCTCCGCGCCCGCCCAACCCACGCCTGCGCGATTCAACTTCTCAGCATATTTGAACTGACTGCTGTCAATGTCTGTGACGGCCAGATGCGCCATGTACAAATCGCGCACCGCCCAGCGCGACGGATTCTGCGGTTGTTTGTCCACGCCCACGCGAAAGAAGGTGAGTTGATAGCCGAAGCGATGCCCGTCTTTCGCCGTTAGATTTCCGGTGTAATACCACCATTCAATTTTGTGTTCAGGGTGACTCGCGTGATCGCGGTTGAAATCGAATTGATAGCCGGGCAAGGCTTGTTTCCAATCGCTTTCTGCAAATGCAAAAGACAACCAACAAGCCACGACGATCAAACAAAAGAAGAGTAAGTGCCGCCCTTTTACCCTTTGCCCTTTGCCTTTTGATTTTTGATTTTTCATCACTCCTCTACCACCTGTTCTGTCGCCTGCATTCGCGCCGCGCGTGCTGCCGGATAAATGCCCGACAACGCCGTCGCTAATAAAATCAATACCGATGATTGCACTAAAAACAACACGGGCAACCGAAACTGAATCGTCCAACCAAAGCTTTGCACGTTGATGACGTAAATCAGCACCAGCGACAACAATACACCGACAACGACGCCGATACTTTGACTGACGCCTCCCATCATCGCGGCTTCGATAACAACCATTTTGCGGACTTGCTTTTTGTCCGCGCCAATCAGTCGCAGCATCGCAATCTCTTTGCGGCGTTCCAAAATCAAGGTCAGCAAGGTGCTGGCGACGCCGAGGATAGCGACGAAAATCGCAATGACTTCCAGGGCATACGTGATCGCAAACGTGCTGTCGAAGATGCGCAGCACTTCGTTGCGAATCGCAGCGTTCGTATAAATCAACACTTGATATTTGTCGCCGAGCGCGGCCAGAATTTCATCGCGCGTTTGCTCGTGATTCACACCGTCCTTCAAGTAAATCGTCAGGCTCGTCGGCAATTGTTCGCCCCAGTATTTCGCAAACGTGCCACGATCCATCACGACGATGCCGCGATCACTGGAGTAATCGAAATACTCGCCGACGATGCGAAACATTACTTCACCTTTCGGCGTGTTGAGTTTGATTTCATCGCCGACCGCTTTGTTGCGTTTGATAGTGAAGCTTTCTGAAACAACCACGCCATTCGTGCCAATCGCGCTGCGCATTGCGGCTTTTGCTTCGGCTTCGCGCGGCGTTTTGAATTGCAAGCCGCCGTGTTCGAGCAGCACTGCAAAATCGCCTGCGCCAAGCGTAATCAGCGCGTCTTCGTAGGGCAGATCAAAATTGCGAAAGCGATCCATCGCCAATATTGACGGGTGTGCGCGAATGATGGCTTCAACTTCGGGCGAGATCGTGGCGTCAGTTGCAACGTTGCTACGCGTCGCGGGTCGCAGGTACAAATCGGCTTGCAACGTTTGCCCAATCCAATATTCAACCGTCGCGCGAAAACTGCCAATCATCACCGCAATCGCCACCATCATCGCAAGGCTGATCGCCAACGCCGCAACCGAAATTGCGATGCGCGGAATCGCTCCGGCAAGGTTGGAGTTGGCAAGTTGGCCTTCGATATTGAAGAAGCGTGCAAGCCAATGTTTGCCAACGCGCGTGACGAAAAACAAACCTGCCGGAACGAAAAACGCAGCGGCGGCAATGATGGACAACGCTGCCGCGTAACCAAACAAAGGCAATTCGCCGAACGATTTTTGTTGCGCAAAAAAACACGCCGCCGCCAATAAAATCAGGGGTGTGAGCCAATACAGCTTGCGCAAACGAAAGCGCGATTCCAGCCGATCATTGCCGCGCATTGCAGCAGTTGGAGACACGCGCGCAGCTTCGAGCGCAGGCAACGCGGCGGCCAACAATGACAATGGCAAACCAATGCCGAATGCAATGATGAAATGCTTGAGGCTTAATGCGGGCGGTGCGGCGGCAACGGCGATATACAACGAACTCACCGTCGTTGCCGTGAGTTTGACCGCGCCAAATGAAAGCAAGCGTCCGAGCGCGAGGCCGAGCGCGCAGCCGATGATTGCCAGCGCAGCAGCTTCCGCTAAAAACAGCGCGAGTATGGTTTTGCTTGTCACGCCGAGCGCGCGCAAGGTGCCGATTTCCTCGCGCCGCGTAATCACTGAAATCGAAACCGTGTTGTAAATCAAAAACAATCCCACAATCAGCGCGATGTACGAGAGCGCCGTCAGATTGAAGTGAAACGCCGCGAGCATCTTTTCAACGTGTCGCCCACGCCGCGCGGGACGTTGCGCATTCAATCCTTCGGGCAGCTTTTGTTTGATGGCAACTTCGGCGTCGTCAAGGCTGACGCCGTCGCGCAAACGCACGTCTACGCGATCAATTCTGCCCAAACGATTGAATGCTAACTGCGCCGCCGCAATATCCATCAGCGCGAAGTTGCCGTCCACCGCGCGCGCCGCGCCTTCGTTTTTCAGCAATCCACGTACGGTGAAGATTTCAGCTTTATCGCCAAACGTGAGCGTGAATTGTGAATTCACCGTGAGGCCGTATTTATTGGCGAATTTCTCGGTCAGCACAATCGAACGCGGATCAAGCAGCAGCGTCAGAAAATCGGTTGGCGTGAGATTTTGCTGCGCTTCGGTTTGCAGTTTGTAATCGCGGATTGAACGATCTTTGAGGATGTCTACGCCGAGGATGCGCAGCGTTTCGCGTTGGTTGTTGGCGAGGTTTGCCCGTGCATCGCCTTCGATAATCGGGCTGACAAAACCGTATTCGCGCAACCAACCAAGCTCGCGCAATTTCAGTTCATCCAAGCCCAAACCCGCGCCCGTGATTTCAATGGACGTTTTGCCGGAGATGGTTTCGACCGCCGCCGCAAAGCCGCGCACCGAACTGCTGTTCGTCAGTTGAATCGCAATCACGACCGCAATGCCGAGCGCGATGCCGAGAATCGTCGCAACAGAGCGCAATCGTTCGTTGAATAAATGCCGCAGAATGAATTGCTGAAACAGACGCATATTCATGAGACGGCGACTTGGCACGGCGGGTTTGAGGATTGGATTTCTTCACGTTCAATCAGTCCATCGCGCAGATGGATGATTTTTTGCGCGGCGGCGGCGGTGTCCATTGAATGCGTCGCCAGCAAAATCGTAAGCTTTAATTCGCGATTCAATTCGCTGAGCAGTTGCAACACACGCGCGCCGTTTTCGGAATCCAGGTTGCCCGTCGGCTCATCGGCGATCAATAGCGCGGGCGCGTGAATTACGGCCCGCGCCATCGCGGCGCGTTGCATTTCGCCGCCAGAAAGTTGCTGTGGATAATGCTGTAAACGATGGCCCAAACCAACGCGCGCGGCGAGTTCCTGCGCTTTTGCTTCGGCTCCGGTTTTGCGCGCGAGTTGCAACGGCAAAGCGATGTTTTCAAGCACGGTCAGCGTCGGCAGCAAATTGAAAAACTGAAAGACGAAGCCGATGCGTTCGCGCCGCAGCTTCGTCAATTCATCATCGTTCAATTCGGCCAGCGAAACGTTTTCGATGCGCAGAGTCCCGGCTGTCGGGCGATCCATCGCGCCGCACAGATGCAGCAGCGTAGATTTGCCTCCGCCCGATGGCCCCATAATCGCGACGAAATCGCCTGCCTGCAAGGACAGGCTAATGCCACGCGCCGCTTCGACAGGTGCTTCGCCCCCGCGATAGGTTTTGCATACTTTGTCTGCCTGTAGGACAAGCATGAAAGAGCTAGGCCTCCAACGAAAAGGGCGTAAATTTGGTGTCGCGGTCGTAATAGTCTTCGTTTTCGACGCGCTTTAGGAAGGCTACAATGCGATAAGTAACTGGCGTGATAATGACCTCCCACAGCACTTTGAGAATATAGTTGGTAATCATCACATTGATGACGGCTTGCCCGGTCCAGCCCTTCGCGCCCCAGAAAGCCAGCGGGTAAAAAATCATGGAGTCAACGGCCTCGCCGGCAATCGTCGAACCAATCGTGCGCAGCCAAAGAAATCGTCCTTCAGTTCCCACTTTCATTTTGGCTAATACAAATGAGTTGGCAAATTCGCCCGCCCAAAAGGCCACGAGCGAAGAAAACACGATGCGCGGCGTGCTACCAAAAATCAGTTCGTAGGCCTCCTGATTTGTCCATCCTGGCGCAGGTGGCATGGCGACAATCACGAAACTCATAAACGAAGCAAAGATCAACGCGCCAAAGCCTGCCCAGATTACGCGGCGAGAGCGCGCGTAACCATACACCTCCGTCAAAATGTCTCCGAACACATAGCTGATCGGAAAGAATAGAATGCCCGTCCCAAAGATCAACTGATGATATTCAGCACCGCCAAAACTGAATGAAAAGGGCAACGGAATCGCTGAACGTTTGCTTACACCAATAATGTTCGAGCAAAGCAGGATCGTCACAAACGCGGCCATGACCAAGTCGTAGTACTTGTATTGGCGATGTTGGTTGGTAGAAGGAGATGCGTCGTCGAAATTCGCAGCGAATTTGTTTGCCTTCAAGAGTAGTTCCTTTTCTGTTGTAAGTTGCGCTCAAGTTTCTGATTTATTTCGTCATTTATAGTAACCCGATCATTTCCTGCTGACCACCTTCCGCGCAAGGCTATCTACTTTTTAATTGTTTCGTTGCTGTCAAGATTTTGTAGCTAAGCGGGATCACACAAACACTCAAAGTTTACGACAAGAATAAAACACAAACGATCTTTAGGGTCAGACCCGTTGACGAGACGGTTCTTCCGAAGTGCCGTCAAAAGTACGGAGCAATTGTCAGAAATCGAGATGTACTTCGGAGGTGAAATTTTCCTGGTTATTACACAATTTTTGAGGAGGAATCGAAATGTTCAAGTTGAAATTTGCGGCGCTGGCCTGTGCCGCTGCTATTCTGGTGGCAGGGATTGCCACTCCAGCCAAAGCTCAAAGCAAAGACATCGTTGACACCGCCGTTGCGGCTGGTAGTTTCCAAACCTTAGCCAAAGCCCTCACCGAAGCGGGGCTGATTGACACGCTGAAAAGTGCCGGACCTTTCACGGTGTTCGCGCCGACGGATGAAGCATTTGCGAAAGTACCGAAGGCGCAATTAGACGCCCTGCTCAAGGACAAAGCAGCCTTGATAAAAGTGCTGACCTATCATGTTGTCAAAGGCAAAGTGCCTGCCTCTGAAGTCGTCAAACTCAATGGCAAAGCGGTCGGCACCGTCGAAGGCTCGACCGTTAAGGTCAAAATTGATGGCGGTAAAGTGATGGTGAACAATGCAAACGTGGTGAAGACGGACATCATGACCAGTAATGGGGTGATTCACGTCATTGACACGGTGATTTTGCCCGACCTGAAAAAGTAATGACAGATTGTGCATTCCTGCAAAATAGGGTGACGAGCTTTCCCTCTTCACCCTATTTTACATTTCGCAACACTTCTCCTGCACGATATGGGTTTTCCCAAATGTCCGTGCCAGTTCGCAAGCGGTAACACGAAGCCTCTTTGACCAGAGCAACCAGCAAACTCATTTGTCTTTGCGTGTGTTCGCGTTCTAAGGGGAAAAACATTGACTGTTCAATTAAATAGCGAAGGGCTTCGCTTGAAGATACAGTCTCCAAATAACTTTCCTTTTGGCCCGTGAGTTCGGGAAAAACTATCTGATCTACTCGTGCGAAAGAGGTGGAGGCAAACGATTCCGCTTTGAAAAACGTCAGCCCGTCTACACAGGCTCGGTCGTTGTAAAAATACCGAGCCTCCAGATCATGAAGCGCCTCCCACTGTCTCAATAAGGATGCGGCAAGATGAAAATCACGCCTGAAAGCTTGTACCTTAACTACGTTTGGTGAGGTCAGGTGTAACATCACCCCATCGTCAGAGATCGGATACCACCCCGCGACCCCCAGCGCGGTGGTCAGCGTCGTTTTCCCGGCACGTTGTCCCCCACAAATCAGGGTCAGGCGCTGTTGCGGAGAAACAACCGCAGCAGTGTGTAGGTGATAACTGCCACGCCAGCGAAGCGCCAGCATTAAGGTCATAAAGATGTAGGTATTGACCATTAAATGCGGCCACCGCAAAGCATTTGGTGAAATAATGCCAACAATCTGTCCTCGCATTGGCTCAACACGAAAAAGGGCATTTCCAAAATTGAAGTGGAAATAATATCGTTCCTGCTCTGAAGCCTTCCAAATGGTGGTGACTTCCTGCTGCGCCAGCAACTTTGCATCAACAGGGATGAAGTGTTTCAAATCCATCGAAGGAGCGGCAAATCGCAGATATAACCTGATTGGCTGTTTAGGAGGGAGGGAAATAGGAGTTGGGCTTCCAGAATAAAAGCGAAAATAGCTTTGGCAGAGACTTAGCAGGTAGACATCGGGAGTCACAAAAGTAACTGGCACCCCACTAATTTCAAAACTCCAGGAAAGCACGTCAAGATAAGTGAAGGCATCGTTAACAACCAAGGTAGTCAACGATGCCTGAATTTACGATACCGAGTTTATGGAATAGCAGCTTAGGTGCCGCCACCACCGAGAGCACCCGATGCAGCCGTTGAAGCCCCACCAGCAAGGTTTAGTTCCAACACGGAGTTGGAGCTTTTCACACAGGGAGGTTCATACGCGGGCAGTTCAGTGGATGACGGAAAAGAAAATGCTGTGCGTCCCAAGACTTTTTCTTCAGTCTCTGAAAGTAAATGTTCTCGAACCAATTCTGCGATAAATTGCCGAGTATCCTGTTGAGCCACTTCAAAACTGAGATCAAAAGCTGCTGCGAGCTGACTACTCAACGCCTCGATAGTCGTGGCGCTACCGGACCGCAAATGCTTCCACAACAAAGTGGCGGCAGCATTCAAGGAGTAATAATGCAGGTTTTCCAAATCCAGAATGATGGATTCCTGATGGTCAATCAGTTCCGTGAAGGAGGCTTGTTCCTTCGTCACAAATTGTTGCTTGCCGGTTGTCATTTGAATTCCTGATTCCTTGTTATTGATTTTGTCCGCGCAGTGTTACCTGGCGGCTCGGCGGAGTACGGCGAAGAGTATCAGCCGGAGCCGAAATAAAAGTAGCAGAACCATCGGGGCCAGGGTTATTTGTCAATCGCTGCACCGCATTGGTATTGAGATTAAGCAAATAAAGCTCCGGGTCACCGCTGCGATTTGAAGTGAAAACAATGCGCGATCCATCAGGTGAAATTGCGGCTTCACCATCACCAGCTTCTGTTACTAACTGAAAGGCTCCAGTAGCAACTTCAGCGAGCGCAATGCCCGTGAGTTTACTGGTAGTTGCAGTTGTTGTAAAGACTATTCTCTGGGAGTCGGCGGACCAGTTGAGGCCACCAATCACACCGCTATTCTTCGTTAATTGCCGCAATTCTCTAGTATTGGTATCAACCAACCACAGCTCATTGGCACCGCCACGATTGGACATGAACGCCACCCATTTGCCGTTCGGTGAAATCGCAGGAGCAACATTGGAATTATTATCAACAGCCACTAATTCCCGTCTTCCCTGTCCATCAAATTTCATCATTTCGATCTTGCCGCTAGAGGAAAACGCCATCGTCAAACCATCAGCCGTGAGGGTTGGGTTTGTCTCTTCGAGAGTATTGATCGTTAACCGATTGACCGCTGCCAACACGGGCCGCCGAGTGCGCCAGGTTGAACTGAGCTGTGCGGTAAAGAGTTCGTATGAGCTGCCCTCGCGCGAAGCAAACGCAGCAACACGGGCATTGGCAGCCGTAGCTGGCGTAATCTTTCCGCGCCCGGTATCCGTCAATTGACTGACCTGAGCTGATTTCAAATCTAATAGAAAGAGTTCGGTGGTTCCTGTGCGATTAGAAACGAAGATTACATAATCCGAATCGCTGCTGGCGCGATCCTGTGCCAAGACTAAAGTGTTGCCCAATAAACCAACGAGCAGGGCAACAAACAATGCCTTGAGGAAGCTTGTATAATTGCGATTGAGGAATGTCATAAAAACCTATCTCCTGTTTATAAGTTCAAGAGAACGGGCTGAAGTCAGTTTCGGCTCCAGCCCTGATTCTTGGCTGCCAATTATTTAATGCGGCGAATACGATTATTTTGAGTATCAGCGAAAATTATCTCCCCACTGGAACTGACGATAATTCCAACTG
>JAEUQN010000097.1 GCA_016789725.1 Blastocatellia bacterium
GAATTGAAATCACCAAATTGTTTTTGCCGAATCTGCTCGTACCTGCAATTTTATTGGCGTTTTTGCTGCTGGACACACAAGCAGCTACGAGGTGGAAAGTCACGCCGTTATAAAAATGGATGGCTTGAGCAGCGAAGCCAGGCAATGGCAATTTCAACAAAGCGGACGGACGTCATCCAAGTGGCCAAAGTGACGCGAGCGGAAAATCAAGCGGCGCATTAGTCGTAGGGGGAATGGTTTAACTCGCATCTTTGACACAGCGAAAGCCGATTCCTGCGGCTTGTTTGTCGGGTGGGGCAAATCCGCGATAGGTTGTTGTGGCGCGTTCTTTCGGCGCATAAAACGCGCCACCGCGAATCACCTTGCCGGGCGCAAGGATGAGGTTTGCATCCTTGTAGCTTGTCACCTCGCCCGCGACCCATTCCCACACATTGCCCGCCATATTCAGTAACCCCAGCGGATTGGCCGCCTTTGTATAACTGTCTGCTTCAATGGGGTGATTCAGATTGCTTTCCCCCGTGTTGGCTTTGGTTGCATCCCAATTCGGTCCCCAGGGATAGCGGCGGTTGTCATTGGCTTTTGCCGCGTATTCCCATTCGGCTTCCGTTGGTAATCGCTTACCCGCCCACGTGGCATAGTCAATAGCGTCCTGCCACGAGACATTCACAACCGGTAATTTGTCTGTTGCTGGTGGCGCTTGACCATCTTTCCACTCTGGAGGCGGTGCATGGTTTGTGGCCTTCACAAAGTCGGCATACTGCGCGTTCGTCACCTCTGTGCGGTCCATGAAAAACGCTGGAATCGTTACCTCATGTGCAGGAGATTCATACGAATCACCTTCATCCACTCCCATCCGAAAGGTGCCGCCGGGAATATAAACCATCCCTTCCGGGGTTTCAGGAATTTGCGCGGGTGGCGAAGCTGGCATCAAGGGCGTAATTACATTTGTAGTAGCCTGAGCATTGGGTTTGCCAAACAGATCACGAATCCGAAACCCAGACACAATCAATGCAGAAAAGAGCAAAATCAGGAGAATCAAAACGACGATGATCTTGATTAGCTTTTTATCTATCGGCGGTGTTGGCGTACGTGGCCGATTGAGGACCCGCACTGTTTGGACGGGGCTGTTGGGCTTTGCCGTGATTGGTTCAGTGATGGTTGCGCCTATTTTTGCGCTGTCTGGTGCTTCCGTCTTGCCATCGGGAGGGGCGGCAATCGTCGGAGTTGTCAGGGGCGCTGTTATTACTGTTTGTTGTGCTTCGCGCGTCGGCGGGACGATGGGACTTGCTAGCGGTAGCGAGCTTTCCAGTGCAGGCAATGCCGATAGTGCTTGCACCTTAACGGGCGGTGTCCCGTTCTCAGGGGCCGCATCAATCGCGCTGGCTGTCGGTTGTACCTGTAATTCATCTGAGATTGCTGGGAACTCAGGTTCTTCATCCGCGACCTCTGAACTTGTTCCCAGGGATGGCATCTCCTGATGCGCCAGATTTGAGAGGGCTGCTTGCTGATGAGCGACGATTTTACTCTCGCTAAAAAAATCGCTTAGCTCGCTCTTTCTTGGAGTGATGGACCCGTCCTCGCCATTGGCGTACATCCGCTCAACCACCTCGGATTCGCTCAGCATGGCTCGAATCCTTAACTCTGATCCTCCGTTATAGTCTTGATAATCCTGGTCTGTGAAAAACAGATCGGGTGAGTCAGGGGGGGGATCAGGCCACTCTCTTGGCGCGGAATAGCTGGAAACTTGCACTGCTCCAAAGCTGTGATTGGTTGTTAAGATCGTTCTGCTTTGTGGCTGAGAGCGGATGGGATCAGGAAGCGTTGTATCCACTAACCCGTTTTCCCGTGCGACCCCGCAGGTTTGGCAATACATCCAAATATTGCGCCACGCGGTCGCACAATTGCGACAGGTTCCGATGAGGCTTTCATTGGTTTTGAACGCTTTTTTTAATCCGCAAATGGCGCAAACGTTACTTCCCTGAGTATCGCGTGCGCCACAATAAGTACAATGTGTAAGGTCTGTCGTTTGGGCTGCCATTGCCAAATAGGCGGGCGCACCACAGTTTTCACAGTAATCTTCGTCGAACAGTAATTCGCAATTGCAGGCAGGGCAAATCATAATGCTTTTTCGTCCTTGTCTCCGCACCAAACATGGGTAGTAGTTCGTGGGTCAATAATTAGTCAGTCGCTTTTTCGATAACAAGTTAATCCCTTCATCCCTGCCGCTATTCAGGGGACTCAGGTTTTATATGCCGGGGAGGAAGGAGAAGGACAGATGATAAAGGCACTCACAGGCTTCACGCAAGCAACCAGCGCAGTGCGTTAAAATTACTGATTGAAAAGGTTTTAATTAATATTGGAGAGGATAAAAAGAGAAAGAGAAAGGCGTCAAACTCGTGACTTTCAGCAACGGGTTTGACGCCTTTTTTTAGCTTGTTGACCAACGCCCGGCTGGTCTCAATCATGAACCGTTCAGCCCCGGCCCAGCCATCCGATTTGTTTCAGCTTGCCGTCTTCGACAATGACGGGAACCGTCGGGTCGTTATTCGAGAAGGCGAACATTTCTTTCCGATATTCACGATTGTCCTGCGCATTCTTTTCAGTGAACGAAATGCCCTCAGCGTTATACCAATCTTTGGCTTTGGCACAATGTGGACAACCGGGTTTGGTGTACATCACAACGTTACTCATATTCACCTCGCTATCGGTTTTCAATTGCCACGTACTCGACTGAAGGCATTGCCCCCGTGTAATCGGCACGCGGACGAATCAGCCGATTGTTTTGCAATTGCTCCATCACGTGTGCCGTCCAGCCGGAGATACGGCTGACCGCAAAAATCGGCGTGAACAAATCCACTGTGATGCCGAGCATGTAGTAGGTCGAAGCCGAATAGAAATCCACATTCGCGCGAATCTTCTTTCCCTTGCGATCCATTTCGGCGATGACAAGTTCTTCGATACGCTTCGACATGTCGAACCATTTCGTGTTGCCTTGCCGCTCCGCCGTCGCTTCGGACATCTGGCGCAAATGGGTCGCACGCGGGTCTTCCGTGTGGTAGACGCGATGCCCAAAGCCCATGATCTTTTCGCCCGTCGCAAACGCGTTGGCAATGTACTCGTCCACTTTTTCCGGCTCACCAATGTTCAGCAGCGTTTTCATCACCGCTTCATTTGCGCCGCCGTGCAATGGCCCTGCCAGCGTGCCTATTGCTGAGGTGATGGCCGAATACATGTCTGTCAACGTCGCAATCGTCACCCGTGCCGCAAACGTCGAAGCGTTGAATTCGTGATCCGCGTGCAAAATCAGCGCGATGTCGAGTGCCTTGGTTTCGACCTCGCTCGGCTCTGTGCCGTTGAGTAACCAGAGGAAATTGCCCGCCAGGCTCAAATCCGTTTTTGGCTCCAACGGTTCCAATCCTTGCCGCAAACGATGAAAGGCTGCCACCACTGCCCCGATTTGCGAAGTCACGCGCACGGCCTTGCGCCAATTGGCTTCGATGGAGTTATCGTTCTTGTCAGGGTCATACAGCCCCAAGGCCGATACAGCGGTACGCAGCGCATCCATCGGCTTGGTGTCGGCGGGAAACGATTTCATCATCGTCACGAGTTCCGCCGGAATGGAGCGGTTAATCGCTAAACTGGAGCGCAGTTCATCCAACTCCGATTGCTTCGGCAAGTGACCGTGCCAGAGGAGGTAAATGACCTCTTCAAAATTCGACTTCTCGGCTAAATCGTGAATGTTGTAGCCGCCATAAGCGAGGATTCCTTGTTCGCCGTCAATGTAGCAAATGCGGCTTGGCGCGGCGACGACATCTTGTAAACCGGCAGGTGTGGCAGTTGTTTGGCTCATAGTTTTGATTCTTGACTTCCTTGATTTTTAAGCCGCGCTGGTTGGGGGAGCGCAGGTAATTCTTACAAACGTACGGCAGCGATTTTACGACAACATGATTCAATTTCGGGTGCGGGAAATTGGACTCTAACGGAGCAAGACCAAAGATAACAAGGCGTCTGAGCGATGTCAATTTAAGGAATGTGCTGTGCTGCAAATACGAACGCCGCAAGGTTTTCGGGCTTGCGGCTGATTCGGTAATTCGCAATCGTCGTAATTTAGCGAACGCGTTCCGGCTTGGCAAAATCTGCGGTCATTGTGGTTGGGAGCTTCCAAGCTTTCGTTCCTGTTTTGTCGGTGAAATAAAGGGTGGACGCCGAAGCTTGGCGCGCGTGACCATCCGCCCAGAGCGCATAAAAATCAGGATGTGCTTTCACTGGGTGGCGCACGTAGGTGTGATTGTGCGGACTGTTGCGCGTGAGTTGTTGCGCGAGACGCCAGCTTTGGCCTTGATCGCGGCTTATCCACAACGCGACTTCGCCGCCTGGATTGTACCGTTGCGGGCCGGGCAACGCGGGCGCAATGATCTTCCAGGTGCCGTCAGCTTCGAGGTAGAGCGAACCGTGATCGTAGTTATTTTCGGACGTGAACGCCGCACGAATTTCCCATCCGTTACCTGTCCACCGGGCGGTGTGCCAGGTGCGCGGATTATTTGCGGGGCCGGATTCGTAACCGCGCGAAGTCAGGCACAAAATCACCGGATGACCGGCGCGGTCAAATTGCAAATCTTTCAAATACACGAGCAACTTCTCGCGTTCGTAATCGTAAACCAACGCGTCATTCTGCACGCTGGTCAGCGGTGTCGTCACAATTTGCCCGGCGGCATTTCGCCAGGTCTTTCCTGCATCAGCCGTCGCAAGGTAATAAAGATTGGTGCGCGCGTTCAGACCGGCATTGATCGAAGCCGCGCGATGTTGCCTGTCGGGATGGTAGTCAAATGCAGTGCCGATGACGTTGCCGCGTTGCCAGCTAATTTGATAATCGCCTTCGGCAATGTGGGCGAGCATTTGGCCCTCGCTCCATTGTTTGCCATCGTTGCTGTTCATCCAGAACAGGCGGCGATGACCTTCTTTGGAATAGCGCGTGTGCAGAAAGAAAAAGCCGTCCTTGCCCAGATGCCAGATTTGTCCGTAAGAAAAGTTAGTGGTCAGCACTCGCTCGAAAGTGTCTATCGAATATGGCTTCGCACTGCGGTGAATATACGACGGGCGCGAAATGCCGTGCGAATTCGAGAAAATCCAGAGATAGCCTTGCGCGTCAATCGTCATCACTGGATTGTCATGCGCGTCGTTCGTGCCTTTGTCCAGCAGGATTGTCGGACGCGGAACCTGTCCGGTGCGATGATCGAAATACGAAACCATGTGCAGCAGTGATTTGCCGTCTTTCGTCACGCCGCCATAACAGAAAAACGTTTTGCGAGCCTGTGCCGAATACACCGCGATGGGAATGTGCTGCTGCGGATAGGTCGCAAATCCGCCGCTGTATTTGTACTCATACTCGTCGCCGGACGGTTGATTGAAATACCAGATGCCGCGATAGCCGTCGTCTTTCGGTTGCTGTGCGAACGCTGTGATTGAGCCGAGAGCAAAGACGGCCAAGGCCAGAAGTTTGGTGGTGCTGGATGGGGTCATCTGTTATTGCAAAAATGGATTGAATTTGCGCTCACGACCAATCGTGGTGTTGGGGCCGTGGCCGGGAACGACGACGGTTTCATCGGGCAGCGTGACGACTTTGCTTTGCAACGATTCGATGATTTGTTCATACGATCCGCCCCACAAATCAGTGCGTCCGATGCTGCCGAAAAACAAGGTGTCGCCCGCATACAACCGTATGTTGTCGGGCGTGTGAAAGCAAATGCTGCCGGGCGTGTGACCGGGCGTGTGCAGAACTTCAAGTTTGATTTCGCCGGTGCCGATTTCATCGCCCTCATCCAGATACGCATCAATATCGGTCGTCGGCGGCGCAGTGAGACCAAGCATCATCGCCTGCATCGGCAACGCTTCGTACAAAAAGACATCGCCGCGATGCAGATAAACAGGCGCACCCGTCGCATCTTTCAACTCCTTGAAGCCGCCGACGTGGTCAATGTGCGCGTGCGTGGCGATGATGTATTTGGCCGTGAGGTTGTGGCTCTTCAATCTGGCAAGCACGGTGTCAATGTCATCGCCAGGATCAATGACGATGGCTTCGCGCGTTTGTTCTGAGCCGAGAATCGTGCAATTGCATTGCAACATCCCAACGGGAAAAGTTTCGATAATCATATAGAGGAGGTGTTAGGTGCTGGGTATTAGGTGTTAGGGAAAAGGCAAATGGTCTTGTTAAAATCTAACACCCAAAACCTAACACCTGGCACCTTTTATCCTTTAATCCGTTCAATGTTTGCGCCAACGCTGCGCAGTTTCTCTTCAATTTTTTCGTAGCCGCGATCAATGTGGTAGACGCGATCAATCCACGTCTCACCTTGTGCCGCTAAGCCTGCCAGCACGAGCGACGCCGAGGCGCGTAAATCGGAAGCAATCAGTTTGGCACCGGTTAGCGGTGTTGGACCATGCGAGCGGCATTGGTGGCCGTGAACACGGAGGTTCGCGCCCAGTCGCTGCAATTCGCTGACGTGCATGAAGCGGTTCTCGAAAATAGTTTCGTCTATCACGGCTTCGCCTTCAGCTTGTGTCATCAGCGTCAAATATTGGGCTTGCATATCGGTTGGGAAACCAGGATAGACTTCGGTCGCAACATCTGCGGCGCGCAAGTGACTCTTGCCTTTAACGTGCAACGTGGATTCATTAACCTGTTCGATTTCGACGCCGACGGCACGGAGTTTTTCAATCACAGCGGTCAGATGATTCGCGTTGCAATGGGTGATTTCCAACTCACCGCAGGTGATCGCAGCAGCGACAATCAGCGTGCCGGTTTCGATGCGATCCGGGATGATGGTGTGTGATGTGCCGCCCAACGCATTGACGCCTTCAATCGTAATGATGCTGGTCCCTGCGCCTTCGATATTCGCTCCCATTTTATTGAGCAAATCAGCCAGATCGCTGATTTCCGGCTCGCAAGCCGCGTTGATGAGTCGCGTCCTTCCTTTGGCCAGAGTGGCAGCCATCAGCAGGTTTTCTGTGCCTCCGACTGTCACCATCTCAAATTCGATGTCGGCACCTTGCAAGCGATCTGCTCGTGCGTGGACGACACCATTTTGCAACTCAATCTGCGCTCCCATTTGCTCCAACGCTTTCAAGTGTAAATCAATCGGGCGTTGTCCAATCGCGCAACCACCGGGCAGGCTGACGCGGGCTTCCCCAAAACGCGCGACCAACGGGCCTAAGACTAAAACCGAAGCCCGCATGGTTTTGACCAATTCGTAAGGCGCTTCGCACGCGTCCACTGTCCCTGCGTTAATCTGATGCGTGCGCAAGGCGGGAACTAAAACCGTACAACCCAAATCTTCCAATAAGCGCCGCATTGTAATCAAATCGCGCACGTACGGGACATTGTGCAAGGTGACAGTGTCGGGTGTGAGCAACGCAGCGGCGAGGCAGGGAAGCGCCGAATTTTTGGCCCCGCTCACGGCAACGCTGCCACTCAAAGGTGTGCCGCCAATAATCCGAAATTTATCCATAGATTTCCTAAATCACTCCTGCTTAGTTTCGGTAGACGCCACACTCTAGTTCAGATACGCGAGAAAAAACAGAGAGCAAGAGCGATAAAATCGAACGCAAATAGGCGCCCATCGGACAATCACTCTTTTTCTGGCACCTGAGTGGTGAAACTCACGCAACTTTGATTCTGATTGGTTGACAGGATGGAGGCTGAGTCATAGACTCTGTGGTACCGGCAATCAGTACGACAAATCTTAGAAAAATCTCGCAGGTTCATATCGGCAGCCTATGATTATGAATGATCTGGCGCAGCGTTCAGGTCATTTTGCTCCCCCCACAGGCAGTATTTAAATATACCTTACCGATCAAGCAATTTCCCCCAGGCCCCCTGCCAGAATTGTGCAAGCCGCGATGTGTGGGCGCGGTCACAACGAAATAGATTTATTTACAAAACGAATAATCAAGCCCCATTAACTCCACACAAGGAGAAATAATAATGAACGCAACCCGGCTGGCTTTTGGCCTCTGGCTGCTCCTCACCGCAACGCAGCTTTTTGCCGAACCAGTAACCTTCACCTTTAGAGAGCTAACCACCCGCCCCATTAATGGAGAGGTCTCCAAAATTTTGATGGGGGATCCGTTTTCAATGATCTCTTCGACCGACGCGGGGTTCCATTGCAACAGCCCCTCGGTGCTGACAATCAACCCGACCATCGCTACCTTTGCATTCGATAACCTGAGCTTTAAGAGTATTGCTATTCCCGAACCTGCTGCCCTTCTTTTGCTTGGCACTGGCTTGGCCGCACTGGCAGCGTTGACAAAGAAACGAAAGAACAAATAAGTCTTGAGAGCCACAGTTTTTATCGCCTCGGTCTCAATCTCCAGCCTTGCTTCTTTTCTCTTCATTGCCGATGATGCCATCCTGTTATGGCAAGCGAAACGATTCCACGCATTCTTGGTTTTTGCGATCAACTAAGTGCTTTGCAACTTGCTCCAAACGTCATCGCGCAATGGGCGAATCGGGCGTTGAGTCTGGGGCTGATTTTATTCACGCTGAGCCTGCCGCATTCCATCGCCGCAACTTATATCAGCCTGAGTTTATGCGTCGTTAGTTGGGGCGTGCGGGATTTGTCGGTGCGCAAATTCCACTTTGTTCGCACGCCATTGGATTGGCCGCTGGCCTGCTTTGCTGGCCTGACGATTGTTTCGGCGCTGGCTTCAGAAGCGCCTGCGATCAGCCTGCCGAAAGCGCGGGCGCTGGTGATTTTCGGGGTGCTGTATTTGTGCCTGACGAATGTGGAACAACGCGCCGCAAAGTTCTTTCTCGGTTTATTATTGGCCTCAAGTTTGGCGGGCGTCTTTTTCAGCCTCGGCGAAAAATTGATTGGACGTGGGATGATCGTGACCGCGATTCACCACGATAGTCCGCTGGCTGCCACACAATTACAAATCGGCGATGTGATTTGGATGATTGATCGTCATCGCGTCAGTTCGCTGACCGATGTCAGCCACATTTTCGCGCAATACGATTCCGTCCAACGTGTCGAGATCGAAGCCATTCACGCGGGCGATCCGCTGCCCGTTGCGTTTATTCTCACGGACGAACTGAAAGCGCGGACGAATCCGCTCGGCGTTAATGTTGACGGGCGTAGCCGTCGTTTTCGCGTCTCCGGTTTTTCGCGTCATTTTCTGACCTACGTCGAACAAATGCAGATTTTTGGTTTGCTCATCTTTGGTGTTTTCCTTGCTGCCTCACCGCGTCGCCACGTTGTTCTCTCAATTCTGCTTTTCGCCCTGTTTTCTCTCACGCTTGTTCTCACCGCGTCGCGTGCTGTGATCGCGTCGTACCTGATTGCGCTGGTGCTGACTTCGCTGCTGGTTGCCAGTCGTCGCATTGCGCTCATCACGTTGATGGTTGCGATTGGGATCGGTGGGCTGTCGGCTTCAGTTTTGCTTTCGACGCGCACAAGCAGCGCGATCAATTTCGGCGATGACAGCAGCTCGCGTCGCATCGGTTATATGAAAGCGGGCTTGCGTTTGATTCCACAGCATCCGGTTCTAGGGGTTGGGATGGACGCGCATAAACGGCATTGGCACGAATGGGGCTTTCCGGGAGACTACATCACACACACCCATTCGACGCCAATTCAATTGGCGATGGAGCGGGGCTTGCCTGCGCTCGGTTGTTATGTGTGGCTGCTGTTGGCAATGGGTGGTTGGCTGTGGCGCAGTTACAAGCAGCAACAAAATCCGCTGGCCTTTGGTGCCTTGGCGGCCTTGCTGGGGTTTTCGATCAGCTCGCTGGTGAATTACAACTTTGGGGATTCCGAAGTGGTGATGCTGTTGTTATTTGTTGCGGCGCTTTCTGTCTCGCCTTCGTTATCATCAAAAAAGCGTGACGAGCAACCCTCACAACTGCCCATCACGCATCCAGGAACAACGGACGTAAACGCCCAGTAAACGTCCGGTCACAAACAAACGGTCAAAATTCCCAATGGCTAAGGACGCTGCCTTCGTGCTTTGACGCGGAGTAGTATTTCATGAACAGAGAGCTGGAGAGCCGCTGGCTCCCGAAGACAAACCGAACGCTGCTGTTGCCGGCAGTGTTGGTGCGGTCTGCTTGCCTTACGGGTTCGGGGCGCTCTCCTGACTACAACCTCTCTTGCGAGACCGATGCCACTGGCTAGTGGCTGGGCTGACGTCACGTAAACCGCAACCAAGTCAATGGGGCAATCAGAGACGGTCATAGCTGCTCTCACCTACTGAAGCGGATTCATCGGAAAAAAACTGGAGAAATATTTGCGAGTTTTTTTCGTGCAAGCCAATTGTCCGCGTCCGTTCTGAATTTTGTTTGTGCAACGTATCTTTTTCGCCGCTGTTGGCAATAATACATGTCGTCTTGCGGCCCCCCAATTCAGAAAGCAGGTTTTATGATCGCTCGTCTTTTGTTGTTTGTCGCCATCGTTCCGTTTTGGAATTGGTACAGTCCCGCGAGCAGTAGCGAGCGGGTCATCGCCGCAATCAAGTTGCTCCCAATTCTCGTACCATACCAAACTACTGACTACGCCAAGCTCAAAGCCGAGGCCGAAAAGTTCTACGCTGAAAAATCCTTCAGCCGCGCGCACGAACTGTATTTGCAGGCAGATCGCAAACAAGTCGCAACCGCCGAAGCACGTTGGATTGAGTTTCGATTGGCCGACACGCTCTGGCGCGCGCAAGCCTCGACGAACACGAACGACGACACGAAATTGCAGCAAGCACGGCAACAACTCGAATCCCTCGTCAAAGAAGGTATTGGCGAAGCGAAAGAACGCGATTTGGTCTGGGCCGAAACACACGAATCGCTGGGCGATTTATTTTGGACGCGCAACAACAGTCGTAATTACACCGCAGCTTGGCCGCATTATCAGCAGGCGTTGGATTATTGGGCGGGGACAAAAGAGATCGAAACTGCGCGCCAACGTTACTTGCAAATCGTTTGGACAATGGCCGATCCGCCGAACCGGGATTCGTATTATTACTACGGTTATTACGGCAATCACATCTCGCTCGACATTCTGAGCAACGTTCTCAAAATTGCGAACAATGACAATGACAAAGCGCGCGCACATTACCTGATGGCGATGACGATTCGTCAGCAATACGGGGACGCCGAGCAACGCCAGCGCGCACCCGAAGAATTTGACGCCGCATTGAAGGCAGGCAAAACGACCGACTGGTACGACGATGCGCTCTATCACTACGCCGAATGGATGATGAATCAGGGGCGCACGCTGATAACACCCGAAGGTGGTTGGCGGCAGGAACAGGATTTCGTCAAAGCACTGGAGTTGTTTCAGCGGTTGACGAGTGAATTCAGCAAAGGCGAAACGCGCTATTTTGATCAGGCCAAATCGTATGCTGAAAACATCACGAAGCCTTCGCTGAGCGTCAACACTTCCAACGTGTTTCTACCTGACTCGGAAATGCAGTTTTATTTGAATTGGCGCAATGTGAAGCAGGTGAATCTTGCGCTCTACAAAGTAGATTTGACGCGCGATATTGCGCTGACCAATCGCAATGAGAATTGGTTGCAAAGCATCCCGCTCAACGAACGAATAAAGAGTTGGACAAAACAAACCAATGACAAAGGCGACTACAAACCGGGACAAGAAGTCGTTCGCCTCGATAGCAAATTGCCCATCGGCGCGTATGTCATCGAAGCAACCGCAGGTGAACAAAAAGCGCGTGATTTATTGCTCGTGACGGATACGACGCTGGTCATTAAATCCGCTGGCAAACAAACGCTCGTCTATTTTTGTAACGCGATTGATGGCTCGCCGGTTGCGAATGCGACGATCAAATTGTGGGCACAGGATTACGAAAACAATCAAACCATTTGGCGCACATTCACACAACAAACCAATCAGGAAGGCATTGCGATGATTGATTTGCGAAAGAATCAAAATTCTTCGCAACTCTTCGTCGCGGCTTCGCTCAACAATCGTCAGGCGTTCAGTCAAGGCTACAGCTACGACTACAATCGCAACGACGAACGCTGGAAGATTTATGCCTTCACTGACCGCCCGGCGTATCGGCCAAAAGAAACTGTCAACTGGAAATTCGTCGCGCGGCAATACAGCAATGGAACCTATTCGACGCCCGCGAATCAAACGATTGAATACGAAATCACCGATCCCAAAGGCACAAAGGTCAAAGAAGGCAAGGCCACGCTGAATGCGTTCGGCAGTGCGTGGGGATCGCTGGAAATCGCGGACAATCAACCGCTCGGTCAATACAACATTCAGTTTTACGATGCAGGCCGCAAGAACGGCATCGGCTCCGCACAACTCTTCCGCATCGAAGAATACAAGCTGCCTGAATTCAAAGTCGCGGTTTCGACGCCGGAAGAAAACGGGCAGAAGAAAGCTTTCAAGCTCGGCGAAAAAGTCGAAGTGCAGGTGCAGGCCGATTACTACTTCGGCGGCACGGTCAACAATGCCGACATTGAATTGGTTGTGCATCAAAACCCGTTCTATCACTACTATCGCCCGACGCGCGATTATGATTGGTATTACGAAGATCAAAGGCGCAACTACTACGGCGGACGCAACGGACAAATCATCAAGCGCGAGAAAATCAAGACCGATGCCAATGGCAAAGCGACGTTCAGCTTCGACACACCGCGCGGATATGGGCAGGATTTGGAATACTTCATCGAAGCTCGCGTAACCGATTCGTCGCGCCGCGAAATCACGGGTTCGGGTACAGTGCGCGTGACGCGGCAACGCTACTACGTTTACCCGCAGGCGAAGCACAATCTCTATCGCCCGAATGACAAAGTGGCGACGGACATCAAAGCGCTCGACGCGAACAACAAGGGCGTCCAAGTCGAAGGCACAATCAAAGTCACGCGCGACTTCTGGTACGAAATCTGGCTCGATGCCAACGGGCGCGAAGTCAAAGGCGAAGAGTTGAAACGCCTAAACAATCAGGCCAGATTGATGCGGCAAGCGGTTCCGCCTGCCAATTGGAAGTTGAAATTTAGAGGCTATCAACGCGACGACATCGCTACGCAAACCATCAAGACCAACGACAAAGGCGAAGCGGAATTTAGCTTCACGCCCGCGCGCGAGGGCTACTATCGCATTGCGTGGAGCAGTTCGGACAAAGGCACTTCGATCATTCGCGGAGAAACTGCCATGTGGGTGACGACGAACGCGACGACGGAGCTTGGCTATCGGCACGGCGGCCTCGAAATTATCGTAGACCAAGACACCGCGCGCGCCGGACAGAAAACGCCTGTGATGATTACGACGCCGGTCAGCAATCGGTATGTGCTCTTTTCCGTCGAAGGCGAAAGTTTGATGAGCTATCAATTGCTGCATCTGGACGGCACGGCGAAGCTGATTGAATTGCCGCTCGAAACCAAACACGAACCGAACGTGTTTTTGAGCGCGGCGATGGTCAACGAACGGCAATTGTTCACGGACACGAAACAACTCATTGTCCCGCCAGATCGTCACTTCCTCAACGTCGAAGTCACCGCCAATCAGTCGCAATATCAACCGCGCGAAGAAGGCACATTGACCGTGATGACGAAAGACCGCGACGGCAAACCTGTGTCGGCAGAAGTCTCGCTCGGCTTAGTAGACGAATCGGTCTTTTACATTCAGTCCGATTTAGCAGGCGATCCGCGCAAGTTTTATTACGGCCAAAAGCGCGGTCAATACGTGCAAACCCAAAGCTCGTTTCAGCAAAAGCAGTATTTGAAATTGGTCGAAGGCGACAACAAGCAATTGATGGATGATCGGCAAATTGCAAGCGGAAGAAAGGATGAAGCAACTGAAAGTCGTGACCAATTCGTTGTGGATTTACAGGTAAAAGAACGAAGCCGTCAGCAAGGCCAGCAAGATATGTTTCGGATTGCTGGTCCGCCAATGCCATCCGCAGCGCCAATGGCAGTAACAGAAACTGTGATCATTAGTGGGGGCGCGATGGCAGCCGATTCAATTTCCAGCCTTCCAATGAATGGTCGCAACTTCAATGAAACTCTGAAACTCGAAGCAGGCGCAGGAACAAATGAGTTTAGAGGAGGGCTGCCCTCACGCGAACCCAACGTCGTTGTCCGTAATGATTTTCGCTCGACGGTGTTTTGGCAGCCCGATGTCGTCACGAACAAAGACGGCAAGGCGACGGTGAAAGTGAAATACCCGGATTCGACGACAAGCTGGAAAGCGACGGCGCGCGCGGCAACTTCGCAGAATCAGTTTGGTATTGGTGACAGCACGACGCGCACGAAGATGCCGCTGCTCGTGCGCTTGCAAGCGCCGCGCTTCTTTGTCGCTGGCGATAGAGCAGTTGTCTCAGCCATTGTGAGCAACAACACGGATGAAGATTTAGAAGTGAGTGGCAGGATCAAAACCGAAGGCGTCGGCGTTGAAGGTGTTCACGTCAGCAAGCCAAATAAAGACACGCCGCGCATCGAAGGCTGGCCAGCGGCTCCTTATGCAATGCCATCGCCTGAATACGGCATCGGGGCAACGGTGATTCCAGCGCACGGTGAGACACGATTTGATTGGTTGGTCCGTGCCGGAGCCGGAAACGCCAAAATCAGAGTTTCTGCCCTCAGCAAAAAATACACTGACGCGATGGAACGCAGCTTTGTCGTTCACGAACACGGCATCGAAAAATTCCTCGCCAAATCCGGCAAGCTACGCGGCGATGAAGTCACGATCAATCTCGACTTACCAAAGGAACGCAAAGCCGAAGCGACGAATCTGACCGTACAAGTTACGCCGAGCCTTGCGGTCACGATGCTGGATGCGTTGCCGTACCTGATTGATTATCCGTATGGCTGCGTCGAGCAAACGATGAGCCGTTATTTGCCCGCTGCAATCACCGCGAAAACGCTCAAAGACTTGAAGCTCGATCCCGAAGAAGCGATGAGCAAAGTCTTCGGCGGCATCGAACGGCAATTCGTCGGCAAGACGCAACCACAAGGCGCGCGCAGCTTGCATCAGGTGGATGAATTGGTGCAACGCGGCTTGGAACGGCTCTACGATATGCAACACGCGGACGGCGGTTGGGGCTGGTGGAAGGAAGGCGAGAGCGATCACTTCATGACCGCGTATGTCGTCTGGGGCTTGACGCTCGGCCAAGCGGCGGACGTACGTTGCAAAGACGATGTGTTGGCACGCGGCGCGGCGTGGTTGGACAAAGAATTGGTTGAGGAAGAAAACAACTTCGATCAGCAGGCGTGGATGCTGCACGCGCTGGCGTCGTATCACAAAACGAAACCGACGAAGTTTCAGCAAACCGCCTTCGACAATTTGTGGACGAACCGCGAGAAGCTGAATGCTTACACGCGCGCACTGCTGGCCTTGAGCGCGCATCATTTCGGCTTCGCAGACAAAGCGAAAATCCTCGTGCAGAATCTGGAAAACGGCGTGAAGCGCGACAACGCGCCGGACACTTTGATCCTGATTCGTGGCGAACAAAAGTCGGACGCTTCGACAATGGGCACGGCGCATTGGGGCGAAGACGGGTTGTACTATCGCTGGTCGGACGGCGGCGTAGAAGCTACGGCGTGGGCGTTGCGCGCGTTGCTGGCGATTGATCCGAACAACAAACTGATCGAACCCGTCACCAACTGGCTCATCAAAAATCGGCGCGGCGCACAATGGAGTAACACACGTGACACAGCGATGGTCGTGCTGACGATGAACGAATACCTGCGCACAAGCGGCGAATTGAATGCCGCGATGGAATACGATGTGTTTGTGAACGGGCAAGCGATTGCGACGAAGAAACTGACGCCCGCCGAAGTCTTCAGCGCACCAAGCCAATTTGCGATCAAGCGCGAACTACTGAAAGACGGTGCCAACGAAATCCGCATTGCACGCAAGAGCGGCAAAGGCGCGCTCTACTTTGCCGCGAACGCGCAGTTCTTCAGCCGCGAAGAAAATATCAAAGCGGCAGGCAATGAAATCTTCGTCAAGCGCGAATACTACAAACTGGTCGGGCGTCCGACATTGCTGAAAGGCTACGTGTACGACAAGGTAAAATTGGCTGAAGGCGAAACCGTCAACAGCGGCGACCGCATCGAAACTGTGCTGACGATTGAAGCCAAGAACAACTATGAATATTTACTGTTTGAGGATTTGAAGCCCGCTGGCTTTGAAGCTGTGCAATTGCAAAGCGGTAAGCCTTTGTACGCGCATCAACTCAAACAAAAGCAGATCGAATCTACTTCTACCGACTACCGACTACCGACTACCGACTACTCCGGTCGCTTCGTTTACCAGGAACTCCGCGACCGCAAAGTCGCTCTCTTCCTCGATAAGCTGCCCGAAGGCGTGTGGCAGATTCGCTATGAAATGCGCGCCGAAACGCCGGGGCAATTTCACGCGCTGCCGGTATTGGGCCACGCGATGTATGTGCCGGAAATTCGGTGCAATGGGGAAGAACTGAAAGTGATGGTCGTGGAGCCGTAAAGAATGAGAGCGGGAGGACACGCGCAAATCGGGGCCAACGAAATACTAGAGTGGTTCCGGTAGTCTCAGCATCGCATTGAGCCTACTCGTGCGGCATCCTCCCACATCAGACTTGTCCCATTGAAGCCACTGCGCTGCCGGCAAGATCAGACTTGAAGTCTGGGCGTCGCTCCATTGGGTAGCCGGGGCGTCTGATTACTCTCACTACCTAGAGCGGAGTTATGACGGAAAAACTGGAGGGCTGGATAAAAATTTTTGAAAATAATTTGCACGGCGTAAGCGCAAGGAAGAAAGCGGTCGGGTCTTCGCTCGTCACCAAAAGATTCCCAGCCCAGGAATTTTTTTAGAAACTTGTGGAACCTTTCTTTTCCTAGGGCGTGAAGTGCAAGCAAGTAAGAGTTATGAGTTGAGTGAGTTTGGCAATCGTTGTTTCGTGTGAGTGACAACGATTGCTTCGTGAGATTCGCATTCGAGAAACACGGAAAGCTTGGCGGAAGTGAGGGCCGCCAGGCTTTTTGTGTTTTTGGTGGTGGCGATTTTCTGCCTTTCCAACTGGTCTGACAGATTTGTTGGTCTCACGCTCCTGCCTCCTGCATCTTCGTGGTGACACTCCCAAATTTGTAGGATTCAAATTTTTCATCCATCTTGATTTCCTCTCAATAAATAAAAGCCACTCAATCAGTTTGCCGCTTTGGCCTCCTGCCAACAAAAAAGTTGGCCTCTCCTTTGCTCGTCAAATCAGCCTCAACCTTGTCACACAAGGATTGATAAAAACCTAAAGTCGGATTGACAACGATTTGAACTGGCTGACATAGGCTGCTGTCGTTGTCTTATTTACTGAGTAATAGCTGGGAGAAATTATCAATGAAAGACTTAATACGAACGTCTAAACGATGGGTAGGAATGGTTATTGTTCTAGGTTTATTGGTGTGTCACGTCGCGGCGGAATCTGGCAATGGAACGGTGGCGCAACCAGGAGCCTGGTGTAGTCAGGGCCAGGTCTACGGACTTTCATCCGCGCAAAAAGAGATGCTGCAAACTCGACTGCAACGCATCACCGGGTGGACGCAATTGTCCTTCGCGGAAAATGGGAAACTGGAGATCGGTGATTTGACGGCGATTGAAGGAGGTTCACTGCGCGCGCGCCTGAGCTTGCTGCAAGCCCTGCGATCCGGGAAACAGTTCGTGATTGAAGATCATTCTTTGTCTGGTGCTGTCAACTTTGGGCAATTGGATGAGGGGACAAATTACACCGACGAGCGAATCGCTTTGCACTTGGAAATTTATCGGGTTCGCCTGGATTTCGCCGATTTTGAGAAAATCAGCGCGACGCCTGAGGTGAAAGATTCGTTTGATGAAGGGTTCACTTTCCTCCACGAGTTATTGCATGGCTTGGGGTTGAAAGACACCCACATCCCGAATGAAATTGGCGAATGCGAGACGATAATCAATGAAATGCGGGCCGAATTAGGATTGCCTTTGCGGGCGCAGTATTTGGCCGATTTGTTGCACATCACACCGCTGATTAAAACCATTCGCTTACGTTTTCGAGAGCAATCCATAGATGGGCGAGGACTCACGCGATGGAAAACACGTCATCTGTTTTTCACTCCCGACTTTGCTTTTGGGCAGGAATCTCAAGCATTTTCCCCCAATGCCAACCCGACGTCGAGTTGCCTTTCCCTTTATTGACGTTGCTTTTCTGGCTTGAGCTGTCGCGTCGTGTGTTCGATCACGCTGTGCGGTGGCTCAATCTCAGCCGTTCGGATGGACGGAAGCGCGGTGTGCGATTGTGCCGGGGGGAAATACACGGGTTGGAGATTTTGTTGTAATGGTTTGGCCTTTTGCGGCAATGAGGTGTCGTCGCCGAATATTTTGGCATACAGAATCCAACAGATTCCCGCGATAAATAATGTGATGGGGACGATCAGCGGTGCCGGGTTTTCAGGAATCGCACATAAGAGGGCAAACAAAGGGAGCGAAATAAAACTGGAGAGAAGGAACTTGGCCCCGCGCCGCATGTCACGTTGTTTCATTGTTGGTGCCGTTGGCGCGGTTGGCGCTTGTGTCGGCAGTGTGCCTTCATTCGCCAACAGATACGAAACGCCTTCCAGCCGAAGCCCGCAATTCGCGCAGAACCGAATGGCATTGGAAGCAGGTTGTTGACCACATCTGGGACAATACATAGTAAACCTCACAAAAAATAGTTTTCGGGTGCTGGCCTTGCTACGAAATATTAAGCGTCAAAGTTCGCCGCCAGAAATGTCTGGATCGCAACCATCGCTTCGGCGGGCTTATGTTGCAACACAAAATGCGAGGCATCAATCTCTGCGTAGCTGGCGTCCGGCTTTAGCCGCGCGATTGTTTTCCAGTTATGCCTCATCACCAATAAATCCCGCGTCCCGCGCACATAGAGCAGCGGAACCGCGCAGCGTCGCAATTGAGTTTGCACATTGATTTGCATGACCTGTGCGAATCGGTGCGAAAGCACTTCGGGGCGGACGGAATGCGTGTGTTCGATCAGGCTGTCAATCACGCTGGCTTCGCAATCCCACATGGCAGCCGCATAGCGCACGAAAGTCGGCGGCAAGCGATACTGAAACCAGCAAGGCGCGTTCAGCCAGCGAATCCATTGCAACAATGGAGGGGCTGGATTGCTGACGAATGATGCGCACAGAATCAAGGCGCGCAAATGGTGGGGCTGCGTTGCTGCCAACTCAATCGCCAGTGGGCCAGAAAACGACTCGGCGACCAATACAAATGGTTCGTGGAGCGGAATGGATTGTCGGAGTAGGGGCTTGAGTTGCTCATACGCCAACGGTTCGGTGGGTGGATAGCGGACAACTGTAGCGGTGAAATTCGGCGGCAACACTTTAAGGAGTGGCGCAAACAATTGCCCCGTGCCATCCAACCCCGGAAGCAAAACCAAATGATGCTTGCTCATGGTTTGTTTGAGAAACGATTACTTGCCAATCCCGCCAATCCAACGAAGAGCAGCGGAATCCACACCCAGATGAGTTCCGACAGCAGGACCAACGCGCCGCGTGACGATACAAATTGCCGCACACCAATGGGCGAAACCCGAATCGGTCGCCAGGGGAAAAAGTATCGCGTGTCATCAAACGGGGCAAAGAATGCGACGCCCAAACCGCCGCTTGTGAGCGCATCCAGCACGCCGTGCGAGGTCGTGCAGAGAAACAAAAACGCAAGACATGCTGGCTTCGATGCTTCGCCCTGAGGAGGCAAGAAAACCTGCACCAGAATTACACTCAGCAGGGCCGCGAACAGCAACGAATGGGTGAATCCACGATGCCCAAACACATCGCTGTAATGGATGCCAAACGCAAAAGCAATGACATCAAAATCTGGAACAATTGTACAAAACGCTCCGAGCCACAGCATCACACGCGGCACCCGAAACCGTTGAAAAACAGGCGCGAGACCGAGTGCTATAGCAGGGTGAGAAAGGATGGACGGCATATATAGTATTCAAGAAAAGTATTTTCGTATTGAACCACGGGGAACACGGGGAGATGACAGAATACAAATGATGGATGGTCCTTGAGTTGCTCCTTGCTTCAATTGGTTTCCAACCCCATGTTCCCCGTGCGCCCCGTGGTTTTCTTTTCTTGAAAGCTATAGCTCCCTTGAAAAATTGGTCATGAGAACAAAAGCGAACGCCCTGCTATTTAAGCAGACTTGGGCCGTTTCCCAAAGCCGCATAGCCACTCCAAACCAACTCCACACGCCACGCCAACGCCGTAGCAAACCAAATCACTCCACAAAAAACCAAAACCAAGCACGAGGCCGCCGAGCCGCGTGTGTCGCAGCGATTCAATCCACGGCGCGTGATAAAGCTGGCTGCATTCAATGAGCACCGCAAATCCTAAAGCCAACACAGCGACGCGCCACGTTGAGAATTTGGGGAACAAAAAGCCCAGCCCAAGAAAAGCCGTTAACGCCCACAACGTATCGCCCGCATATTCGCTGATAAATTGTGGCAAATAGGATTGCGTAGATTGGGTACGTGAGGCGAGTCCGAGCGCGATGACAACGGCGATGAATCCCGCATAGACAAGGCGCGATCTGAGCTGAGATTCAATCATCTATTCCTTCATCAAATGCTGACCATAGCCTAATGAAACGAGGGTTTCGTACGCCTGCCAAACCTCATCGGGAACGTCCTGTTCGATCTGAAATCCTTTCGCCGGGTAAATTTTAATCCGCTGCAAATCGCCAACCATGATGTTGATGACTTTGTCTTTAGGCAGCCAGTCGGTGAAATATTCGGTGAAGGGAATTGGGGGCGAGGCGACGACCACCTCCTGTTCCGGCCATCGCTTCCGAAACGTAGCGAACGCGCGCCGCTCCATATACGGTTTTTGCACGAGGATGATGCGCGTCGGGGCCACGCCGTGTGCAGCCAACACGCGCCGAGAGAAGTCAATGTTTTCGCCCGTGTTGGTGGATTCTGGCTCCAGCAACATGGCTTCGTCCGGCACACCTTTTTGTCGCGCGATGTCAGCAAAGACTTCGGCTTCGGGTTTGGTAAATTGATCTTTCGTTAACGCCCCGACATTCCCCGAAAACATCAAGAGTGGCGCAAAGCCCTGCAAATACAGCTCGGCAGCGTACTCGGCAACACGAATGTCGTTGCTGCCAAGGGCAAGAATGAGATCGGCTTTTTGGAGAGAGTGATTGAGGTGATGATAATCCCAAATACGCTGGGCCAGGTGGGTGATGTGTGAATTCATTCGCAAAATTAATCGAAGGCGGATGTCACTGACCAGACGGATTCAATCTGATCCGCAATGATCGGTGGCATCCGCGTTATCGGTGTTTCATGAAGTCCTTGTTTGCTTCACGGCTTGTTTCCATCCTTCATACAATGCCTCACGCTCATTCTTTTTCATCTTCGGCTCGAAGCGTTTTTCCTGCTGCCATTGCGATGCGATTTCTTTGTCGTTTTTCCAGAAGCTGACGGCTAGACCTGCAAGGTAAGCCGCGCCGAGCGCCGTCGTTTCGGTCACGACCGGGCGCACGACGGGAATGCCTAAGATGTCAGCCTGAAATTGGCAGAGGAAATCATTGCGTGTGGCTCCACCGTCTACGCGGAGTTCTTTCGCTTTGATCCCCGAATCTTGTTGCATGCATTCGATGACATCGCGGGTTTGATAGGCCATTGCTTCGAGCGCCGCACGGACGATGTGGGCGCGCATGGCTCCGCGTGTGAGTCCGACAATTGCGCCGCGAGCGTTCATGTCCCAATACGGCGCGCCCAAACCGACGAAGGCTGGCACGAAATAGACGCCGTTTGTATCGTTGACGGACGTGGCGAGTGCTTCGGTTTCAGAGGCGTTGACGATCATCCCCAGGCCATCGCGCAACCATTGCACTGCGGCTCCGGCGACGAAAACGCTGCCTTCCAGCGCGTATTCCGTTTTGCCACCTTTGCGCCAGGCAATGGTCGTCAGCAAACCTGTTTTGGAGGGCGTGCCTTTGTCGCCTGTATTCATCAGCATGAAACAGCCGGTGCCGTAAGTGTTTTTCATCATGCCGGGTTTGAAACAGGCTTGCCCGAACAACGCGGCCTGTTGATCGCCCGCGATACCGGCAATCGGAATCGCTGCGCCAAACAACGATGGATCAGTCATCGCGTACAATTCTGAAGACGATTTGACTTCGGGCAAGAGCGAAGCGGGGATGTTCAGCTTCTCAAGAATTTCTTTGTCCCATTTTTGCTGGTGAATGTTGTATAGCAACGTGCGCGACGCGTTCGACACATCGGTGACGTGCGCTTTGCCACCGCTCAGTTTATTGATAAGCCAAGTGTCAATCGTGCCAAACGCTAAATCGCCCGCTTCCGCTTTTTTGCGCGCGCCTTTCACGTTGTCCAAAATCCAGGCGACTTTGGTGCCGGAAAAATAGGCGTCCGTGACGAGTCCGGTTTTGCGGCGAATAACTTTGTCAAACTTGTCGGCTTTAAGTTGATCGCAGAGCGGTGCAGTGCGACGACATTGCCAGACAATCGCGTTGTACACCGCCGTACCTGTTTTGCGATCCCACACCACGGTCGTTTCGCGTTGATTCGTGATGCCAATTGCTGCGACATCAGTTGCTTTGATTTGTGCTTCGGCGATGACCTGGCGCGCGCAATTAAATTGTGATTGCCAAATGGCTTCGGGGTTGTGTTCGACCCAACCAGCTTTCGGGAAGATTTGCGGAAACTCCTGCTGTGCGACGCCAACGATTTTTCCAGCTTTATCAAACAGAATTGCACGCGAAGAAGTTGTGCCTTGATCCAACGCTAAAATATATTTCGCCATAGTGGACTCACCTGTGAATTGAAATTTGTACTTGATTGCTGTTAACTCGCCTGTGCGATGTGCCTATTGTTCGCGTAGTTTGCAGTTTGTCAATGAATGGAACGCGGATGACACGGATTCTACAGATTAGCGCGGATTTATTATGACCATCAACTTTGCCTTGCTTCTCTTTGCTGCCGACGCACATACAAAACTTCTGTTTACGCTCTTCGTGATGTTTGTTGCGGCGAAGCTGTTTGCCGAAATCTTTGAGCGCTTGCGCCAGCCTGCTGTGGCGGGTGAAATTCTTGCCGGCGTCATCATCGGCCCCAGCGTGTTGAATTGGGTGCAGCCGAGTGAATTGACTTCGACATTATCCGAAATCGGCGTCATCTTCCTGCTGTTTTTTGTGGGGTTGGAAACCAAACCTGCCGACATCTTTCGCGTTGGATTTCGGGCGACGATGGTGGCTGTCTTGGGCGTGATCTTTCCATTTATTGCGGGCTACGCGTTATTTCATTATTGGGGCAAGACCAACATCGAAGCCATTTTCGTTGGTTCCGCGATGGTGGCAACTTCGGTCGGCATCACGGCGCGCGTGCTGGGGCAAATGAAAGTCTTGAGCGCGGAAACCAGCCGCATTATTTTGGGCGCGGCGGTGATTGACGACATTCTGGGATTATTGATTCTCGCCGTCGTCAGCAGCATGGCGAAAGGCGGCGTGAATTATGTTCATATCGCAACGACGGCGGGCTTGGCGATAGGGTTTACCTTGTTAATTGCGCTCGTCGGTGCGCGCACGGTCAATAAAATCCGTCATCGGGTGGAGCGGTTGCGCGTTGGACAATCGTATCTGGTCTTTGGGTTGTCAGTCTGTTTGGGCTTGGGCCTGATCGCCAGCTACATCGGCGTGGCCGCGATCATCGGCGCGTTTTTGGCGGGGATGGCGCTGTCCGAATCTACCGAAGGAACGGATATGCCGGTACAGGCCGAAGCCGTGACCGAATTCCTCTTACCATTTTTTCTGACGAACATCGGAATGCAATTGAATCTGAGCGCGATGGCGAACGGCAGCGTTATCACGTTAGCTGTGTTGATTACGTTGCTTGCCTGCGCGACCAAAGTGCTAGGCTGCGGCTTAGCTGTCTTTTCAATGGGGACGAAAAAAGCGTTGCAAGTGGGCGTCGGAATGATGCCGCGCGGCGAAGTCGGCATCGTCGTTGCGCAAATCGGCCTGGGCTTAGGTTCGATTGGCGATGCGGCGTACGGCGTTGTTTTGGTGATGGCGATTGCGACGACGTTGATCGCGCCGCCGCTGCTCGTGCCGCTGTACAAAGGCGAAGCACAAACGGATGAAGAAACGTTTGTGCCGTTGAGTCCTTTGGGATAGCGGCACAAAGTAAGTTTTTTTGATAAAGCTGCGCTTGGCCTCCGACAGTTTGACGACTTGGAGTTGGATGCCCTGCGCGGCAGCGGCTCCTTTCCCTCTTTATTATCTTAAGGAGACTCGTCGTGAAGATAGGCGAACCTGCCGACTTGTACGATCTTTGTTGACTGTTTGCGTGGATACTTGAATAGGTACAAGAACGGATACTCCCATTTTTGCGGGCTTCTTGTTGACCAGTTCTACATTTATAGCCGAAGTTTCCTCTTTGAATACTTCTTCGGTGTTGGAGGTTTTGTTACGAAACTGAAACCTTCCATCAGTATCGAAGTAACAAGGCAACGTCTCGTTTCCTGCCACTAGGTCGAAAGTTAAAGCTATGCCAACTTTTCTTGTTTGTTTTTTAGTAGAGTGAAACGAAATTAGCCCCAATGTTATAGTTTCGTCTATGGCGTCTAGGGTTACTTCACCAGGCATAATTTTGATTTGGATTAAATCATCTGTCGTATACACATCATAGGAATTTGTCTCATCAGAGACTATTTTAAGAATTTGCTGCCTGTTGACTGCAATATCAGAGAGCTGAATATTTTTTATAGTCAGGTTTTTGGGCTGAGCCAATATCGAAACGGAAAGCAACAATAACAAAGTTACCATTGTAATTGATCGCATCTGAGGAAGCTCCTTTGGTTGAGGTCAAGATAAGCCTTGGATGAGTCGTATGTTGCCTCGCTATTTCTTCAGGGAAAGCAACACTTGGAAAGTTAGCTGATTTGGACAGGGAGGCGCAAGTTTTTAAATATTAAAACGGAAGGCGACTTATTTTCCTCAGCCTATTGACGTCGTTGTGAAGCACGTCCTCAAAAATCGTACTGTTACAAATTTTCTTTTGACACGTTTCGGCGACCTTCATATCATCACCTTTCCTCGTGTCGCAGATTTTGTTGCCATCTCAGTTTCAGCCTATCGAAAGGAAAAATGAATATGCGCCGTATGCCGATGATTTGGGGTCTTCTGGTTTTGTTTTTCTTGTTCCCTGCATCAATTCTCGCCGCTGATGAATACACCGGACAATTTGTGGCAGAGTTGGAAGCCGAGCGTGAAAACCTGGATAAAGTCGTGTTTCAACCGGCCACAGGACGCCTGCCGTTTCAACTGCCTGCATCGTTGGATTCTACTGATAACGTAACGTTTTCGTTTCTCTACAACCCAAACAACGAAAAGCTGGACGTGCCGGCATTGTTGGTTGAAGCACAGAGCGGCAATCCATATGTTTGGGCAGACGTGAACCTCAACAAATCATTTGAAGAGGGCGAGAAATTTACTTTCAACCGCGACGAAGAGAATAATCCGTATATCTGGAGCAGCATCGTCAAACTCCCGCTGCAAAAAGGCCCCTTCAAAACGTTCCCTCTGTTTGTGAAATTCTTTCGCGGCGTGAAATGGGATGATATGGGCGAAGATGATCGCCTGATCCTACAATCCAACGAAGTCTTTGCCAAAGGTTTTGTGGAGATTCAGGGCAAGAAAACTCTGGTCGCCTACAGCTACAGCCCACGTGAAAAACGCATCAGCCTGAGCCGCAGCAAGATTGCCATTGATTGCAACGGGGATGGCGAAATTGATTGGGGGCGCTTTTCGGGCGAGGCTGCCGATGGCGGAGACGATACGGTCGTGTTTCGCGTGGGCAACGTGTATGTCTCCAACAAAAAAGCCGACGTCGAGAAGAATACGATTGTGCTGAAAGGTCATCCGCTGAGCGATTACAAACGGCTGGAATTGAAGGTTGGCGATGTTTTCCCAGATTTTGAATACAAAGATTTCAAAGGGCAAAAGCGCCGCTTGTCGGAGTTTCGTGGCAAGTATGTGTTGGTGGATTTCTGGGCGATTTGGTGTGGCCCGTGTCGGCGCGAAATGCCGTATCAAAAGGCCGCGTATCAACGCTACAACGCACGCGGATTTGAGATTCTGGGAATGAATGCGGACGAATCGGATTACATTGCGGACGTCAAATCCTGGCTCGAAAAAAACAAACTGGATTGGACGCAAGCTACGCGCGAAAGCATTATGCCGGTGATGCGCGCACTCAGGATTCATTACTATCCGACGACCCTCCTGCTTGATCCCGACGGCAAAGTTGTTTCGCTCGACGAACGCAAAAAAGGC
>JAEUQN010000098.1 GCA_016789725.1 Blastocatellia bacterium
GGAAAAGGCGATTCGCCAAATCTAAAACAGATTTGTTAATTCGATCCATATCCTTGTCGAGTGTGCTGCCGGATGTGTCAATGACTACAGCAATGGCCAATGGAGCATCTTCGCCCAAAAACTTTGCTACATCCTGCGCTTTTCCATCTTCCAGTAAGGTGAATGCCTGTTGATCCAACCCGGTTACATATTTGCCTTTGGCATCCTTGACCGTGATGTTGATTACCACTTGTTCGGTGGATAATTTGATTGTCTCTACTGGTTGTGAAGAGATTTCTTTATCCGCCGCAGTGAAAAGGTCGGTGAAAATATCGCGCATTTCGGCAGTAATGGTATTGCCGTTGGCTTTAAATGTACGCCCGAAGCTGGTGAGAAAATTAGGATCAGTCTGTTTGCCTTCTGGGGCATGACAGATCGCACAATTGGTTCTTAGGTCGGGTTTGGCGCGAGCGTCAAGGGCATACTGATTCATGAAATTTGGATGTCCGATGACGCTCCATCCAGCAATGGTCAGAAGGCAGAGCAAGGTGAATAACTTAGTGGCAGTCCGTTTTGTCATGGCGTTTTACTGTATTAGTTTAAAGGGAGACGCCATTTTGCCATAACGACTAGCTCTAGGAAAGTGAGAGATGTCTGATGGAGGGGAGAAAAGGAAGGCTGGAAAGGGTTCTTGAAGAAAATTCTCGAAATTGTTACGGGATTAGCATTTTATTGAAGATGCAGTGTAGGCGTGACTCAATCGAAAGCGAAATCGCTCGGAGGTGGGAATAAATTGTTGGCGTGAAGGGGAAACTTAAGTGACAAGAAGCGTTCAGTGGCCCCGGACTGCCGCCGCTGAACAACCCAAGCTAACCACTACGACGGCAGCAACTAAACGCTTCATTGTCGCCATTCTGAAGGCGATTACTGTGCCACTAGGCTGTCCGAAAGGGTGAAGTCCAGTAACTACTTTTTCTGTCTTACTTTAGTAACAAGATGCCTAATTGTTGAAAAAGTAGCTTAAAGTGAGGCTTTGACGAATCCCGGCAGATAGTGATGACAGAAAGTGGCAGAATTGTTGCTGGAAAAAGTATTTGCTGGGGATAAGTAACTTCAACTATACTAGTGACCGTAAATCAGGCGAATATGCCAATACAATTAATCGGGCCGCTAGTGTCTGGGTGCCTCACAGCCCCGTCGCTGTTCCACACGCTGTAGTCCCTTCAACCGGGCTTCCCCCTCACAGCCCTGCGGTGCTTTCTACCGAGAATCATCGAAAGGGTTTCAGTCAGAAAGAGACTAAACGATTTAGCTCATACAGGCTTCTCTGTGCTTCACATGGCCAGGAACGGCACCACTGGGAATCATTGCAACCGCTAGATCGTATCAGGAGAAAAGAACATGCAAACCACACACACACGAACAAACCGGATTTTCTGCGTCCTATTCACAATTCTTACAATAGTAACTGGCATTATTGCAGGACAAATGCCCTCTCAGGCCCAGTGTGGCGCGATGGATGTCGCCTTTGTTATCGACGATACATCAAGCTTGCAAGGATCGCTTGACAATATCAAATCGGAACTCAATGCGATCCTCAATGACATTCAAAAAGCCTCAAATAACGATTACCGATTGGCGCTGGTCACCTTCAAAGATGATGTCACCGTACGCGTAAATTTTTCAGAGCAAAACCGAGATGAACTAACTGCTCAAATCCTGGCCTTGACGGCATCTGGCGGGACGAGAATTCCAGAGGCTTCTGACGAAGCACTCAATACAGTTATTAACGGTTTGGCAGCCGGGGGGCGTTTCCAAACCGGAAATTTCTCGCCGGCTTTCCGCGATAAAGCCTTTAAGGTCATTATCCTGTTAACCGATGCGCCCCCTGGCGGGTTTGATGATTTCTATACTCCTGGCATAGATGATAAAAATGCCCATGACATGGCCTTGTTGGCAAAAGGGCAAAATATCAAAATCTCGGCAATCTATCTGCCCACATTCCCAGAAGATACGGCGTTAATTAAGCCGATTATGCAAGATTATGCGACCACCACCGCCGGGTTTTATCTTGAAACCAATCGGGACGGGACTGGAACCGCCGATGCCATCAAAACAATTGTTTCGGGGTGTGGTTCGACGACCACTGTTCCAAGCGTTGGGCAAGGCATTCCCAGCGATGCCAAAACAGGCTCAGTCTTGTTCTACAATTTGTATGCCTCAGATATCGCCAAGCCAAATCTTGAAAACACGCTGATCAATATCACGAATACAAATGAAGATAAGTCGGTTAGTCTGCGCGTCTTTTTTGTGGATAGTGTTACTGGTCGCCCCGAAGATTTCTTTGTTTGTCTGCCACCGGGGCATCATCGCAATTTACTGGCCTCCGAATATGACCCTGGCAATAAAGGTTTTATTGTTATCATCGCCGTTGGGGCCGATGGGTATCCCATCAATCATAACCATCTGATTGGCAGCGCGAATGTGAAGCTGAAATCAGGGCATCAAGCACATTTACCGGCAGTCGCTTTTTCAGCTTTGACGGAATCTCCTGGAGTGTATGACGATTTTGAGGAAACCATTTCCTTGAAGTTCGATGGAATCAAATACGATTTCACGCCTCGTGTTTTAAGCATTCAAAACTTTGCCAGCCCGGCGGATGCGACCACTCTTTTGGTTGTCAATCGTTTTGGAGGGAATCTAACCAAAACACAGCCCGTTGGAGTTTACGAAGGGTTGTCCACGGTTATGTACAACGACGTCGAGCGTGCCTACAACGTTGGATTATCCGGTGGGGCCAGCCAAACGCGCAGCGAGCTGAAAGACGGGTATCCCCGTGTGCTTCCACGTTTTTCTCAGCTCATTACTGCTGGCCGAACCGCTTGGATGCGATTCAGTGCAACAGATGGAGTTGGGTTGCTCGGAGCTTCTTTGACTACCAGCGCAAACACTGTGCGAAACGGCGGCACCAATCTCCATCAGGTAGCGTTGATGGATCGGGAAAGCTATATCATTTCAGTTGTCCCTCCACATTTCGCTTGTCAGTAATTCCTCAATCGCAAGCTGGATCAGAAAAGGGTCAGAGTGAACTGCTCTGACCTTTTCGTTTTGACAGGCTTTCAATCCCTCTCTATCATCACCCTCTTGTTATAAACGCAGAGAGGATCACAAACATTGCATGAGTGAATATGACAGTCGGGATTTGCTGACCATCAAGGCCGCCGCCCGTGAATACGATGTGCCTGCCATCACATTTGAATTGGCGATTCGTAGTGGGGCATTGAGAACGCTTGATACCGATGGGACGCCCAAATTATTGCGACCTGATGTCGAGCAATTCGTCAAACGAACCATCAAACGCGGGGCCGGAACTCAAATTGCCAGCCGCATTCGTCGCTCGTAAACAGGGCATATAATTTCTATGAATTTCGTTTCGCATAAAGCCCAACATTTCACCGAATCCATCATCCGCGATATGACACGGCAAGCCTTGCAGCACGGAGCTGTCAATCTTTCCCAGGGCTTCCCGGATTTTGCCGCGCCGGACGAACTCAAACAGGCCGCCTGCGATGCGATTAACGCGGACATCAATCAATATGCGATCACTTGGGGATCGAAACGGTTCCGCGATGCCATTGCTGCGAAAACCAAATGGCATCTGGGGTTGGACGTTGATCCTGACCGCGAAATCGTGGTGACGTGTGGTTCTACGGAAGCGATGATTGCGACGATGCTCGCCACCGTGAATCCGGGCGAAGAGGTAATTTTGTTTGAGCCATACTATGAAAATTATGGCCCCGACTCGATCTTGAGCGATGCTGTTCCGCGCTACGTCACACTATATCCACCGCATTGGACATTTGATCCCGATGAGCTGCGCGCAGCCTTCACTCCAAAGACAAAAGCCATCGTCATCACCACGCCGCACAATCCGACGGGCAAGGTTTTCTCGCACGAAGAACTCCGTTTCATCGCTGATCTGTGCATCGAACACGATGTTCTAGTTTTCACGGATGAGATTTACGAACACATTCTCTATCCCGATGCTACGCGCGATGTGAAGCACGTAGCGATGGCAGCGATGGACGGCATGCGCGACCGTACCGTCACAATCAACGGAATGTCAAAAACGTATTCGGTGACAGGCTGGCGCGTCGGCTATGCGATTGCGCCGCCCGAAATCACCGATGCCATTCGCAAAGTGCATGATTTTTTGACCGTTGGTGCCGCCGCTCCATTGCAGGAAGCAGGCGTGACGGCGTTGCACCTTCCGCAGAGTTATTACGACAAGCTACAACGTGGCTATCAGCAACGCCGCGATTTTCTGCTGGGCGTGTTGGAAGAGAGCGGGTTTCATTGTTACAAACCCGATGGCGCGTACTACATCATGACGGACATCCGTGAATTTGGATTTGCGAACGACATTGAATTTACCAAACACCTCGTCCGCGACATTGGAGTCGCCGTTGTCCCCGGCAGCAGCTTCTATCATCACCCCGAACTAGGCGCGCAGCAGGTTCGCTTTTGCTATTGCAAGCGCGACGAAACTCTTCAGGCGGCAGCGGAACGTTTAATCAAGCTGAAATAAAAGAGAACCTCTATGCCAGCACCACGAACCGGAACGACAACCAGCAATGTCAATCTTCGCAAAGGCCCCGGCTCAACGTTTGAAGTCGTCACCTTGTTGCCGAATCGCACAACCGTGACGATTCTTAGCGAATCCGGTTTGTGGTATCAGGTCACTGCCAATAGTCAAAAAGGCTATGTGCATCGGGACTTTGTTGTGCTTCCCACGCAAAAAGTATCCAGTGGATTTCTCATTCATCTGCCAGCAGCAAAGACTTGGCCGCTGGCTCCGACCAAACTCAAAAATCCGCCTCCCGATGCCGACGGCAAAACCAAACAAGTGGCGCGCATCTGGAATAAATACGGTGGGCTGTTGCAACGTTTATCGGATCGTTTGCGAATTGAAGCCGCCGTCGCGGTTGCCGTCATTGCGGCGGAATCCAGCGGCAATGGCTTCCTGAACAATCGCCTGATTATTCGGTTTGAGAATCATTATTTCTGGCGTTTGTGGGGCAAAGAGAATGCGGATAAATTCCGGCGTCACTTCAGCTTCAATGACGCCGAGCCGTGGAAAGAGCATCAGTATCGCCCTGATGCCAACGCTGCCTGGCAAAACTTTCATGGCTCGCAGGACAGTGAATGGATCGTGTTCACCAAAGCGCGCAGCTTGAATGATGAAGCGGCGAAAAGCTCAATCAGTATGGGCTTGCCGCAAATTATGGGTGCGAATTACAAGCTGATCGGATATGAAGGCGCAGGCGCAATGTTTGCCTCGTTCAGCAAAGACGAGCGCAATCAAATCCTCGGCTTGTTTGATTTTATCCAGGGACCGGAAATTGTTTCGCGCAAAGTGATTGCACTTCAGAATTTGGATTTCGTCGCATTTGCTGAGCAATATAATGGCCCTGGTCAAGCGGCGATGTATGGTTCACTGCTGCGGCTGTACTACGAATTATTTCGGATGTTGAATTAATAGCACCTACAAAATTTGAGGAGAAACTACTTTGGCTATTGTCAAACCTTTTCACGCTCAACGCCCGCATTCAGCGCAAGCCGCTGCCGTCTCGGCTGTGCCGTATGATGTCGTCAATACTGCCGAAGCGCGGGCTTTGGCGGCGGATAATCCGCTCAGTTTTTTGCACGTTTCCCGCCCGGAAATTGATTTGCCCGATGGCACCGACATGTATGCCGACGAAGTCTATGCCAAGGCCAAAAGTAATTTCGATCAATTGATTGCACAAGCTCCGCTCATCATCGAAACACATCCGAGTTTTTACCTCTATCGCTTGCGTATGGGGGACCGCGAACAAACCGGCTTGGTGGCTTGTTGCTCAGTTGACGAGTACGACAACAATATTATTTGCAAACACGAGCGAACACGCCGTGACAAAGAAGATGATCGTACGCGCCACATCCTGACCATTCGCGCACAAACCGGCCCGGTGTTTTTGACCTATCGCGCGGACAAGTGCGTGAACACATTGCTTGAACCTGCAACATTGTCCGAACCCTTATTTGATTTTATAGCTGTGGATGGCATTGCTCACACCATCTGGCGCATTCCCAATGAACTCAATGCGCCTCTTGCCGAAGCGTTTACTGCCGTACCGGTGCTGTATATTGCTGACGGTCATCATCGCGCCAAAAGTGCCAGCCGCGCGCGCGAAGCGTTGCAATCACAAAATCCGAATCACACTGGCGAAGAGGAATATAACTTTTTCCAATGTGTGATTTTCCCTGATGATCAATTGCGGATTCTGCCATACAACCGCGCCGTCAAGGACCTCAATAGTCATACGCCGGAAGCCTTTCTGGAAGCTTTGCAGTTCAGTTTTCAGATCACAGAAAACGCTGCTCCATTGCCCACCGAACGCGGGCATTTTGCGATGTATCTTGGCGGCAAATGGTATGGCTTGAAACTTAAGCCCGAAGCGACGCAGCCCTTGAGCATCATTGATCGCCTCGACGTCAGCATCTTGCAGGATCGCTTGTTGTCTCCGATTTTAGGCATCGCCGATCCACGCACCGACAAACGCATAGATTTTATCGGGGGGATTCGTGGCACCGATGAGTTGGAGCGTTTGGTGAATAACGGACAAGCCGCCGTCGCGTTTTCGATGTTTGCGACCACGCTGGAAGAATTGATGGCCGTGTCTGATGCCGATGAGATTATGCCGCCCAAATCCACGTGGTTCGAGCCAAAATTGCGGGATGGATTATTAAGTCATTTAATCTGAGGTCTGTTGCTGAGAGTCTGCTTTATGAAAGTTCTTATTGCTGACAAATTTGAAGCTAGTGGCATTCAGGGCCTCGAAGCTCTTGGATGCGAAGTTATCAATGATCCGAGCTTGAAAGATGAAACGCTCATTGACGCGATTCGCAATTCAGAAGCCGACGTCTTGGTTGTGCGCTCGACGAAAGTCAACGAAGCGATGCTGGCGGCAGGGAAGTTGAGCCTGGTCGTGCGCGCCGGCGCGGGCTACAACACGATTGATGTCAAAGCCGCTTCGGAGCGCGGTATCTATGTTTCCAACTGTCCTGGTAAAAATGCGGTTGCCGTCGCGGAGCTGGCCTTTGCCTTAATCCTTGCTTTGGATCGTCGCATTGCAGACAACGTGAAAGAGTTGTGTGCTGGCAAATGGAACAAAAAAGAATTTAGCCAGGCCCAAGGCCTGAAAGGGCAAACGCTCGGCTTAATTGGCCTCGGTCAAATCGGCTCGGAAATGATCGTGCGGGCGAAAGCCTTTGAGATGAATGTCGTCGGATGGAGTCGCAGTCTGACGCCAGAAAAAGCTGCCGAAATGGGCATTCTGTTTCGACAGACGATTGCTGAGGTGGCCAATGATTGCGACATCCTGAGCGTTCACGTCGCGATGACGCCCGACACACGCGGCGTCATCAACAAAGCTGTCTTTGACCTAATGCGCGATGGCGCGATGTTCATCAACACATCACGCGCCGAAATCGTAGATCAAGCGGCGCTGATCGAAGCTGTCAAAACCAAAGGCCTACGTGTTGGCACCGATGTCTTTGCGAATGAACCTGCGACACCAACGGGCGAATTTAGCGATGAATTGATTGGCTTGCCCAATGTTTACGGCACGCATCACATCGGCGCTTCGACCAATCAGGCGCAAGAGGCGATTGCTGCTGAAACGGTGCGAATCATTCAAACCTTCAAGGAGACGGGCAAAGTTCCAAACGTCGTCAACCTCTCGGAACAAACGCCCGCCACGCATGTTTTGGTCGTTCGTCACCGCGACCGTCCCGGCGTGCTGGCACACGTTTTCAACGAAATCAAAGCGGCGAATATCAATGTGCAGGAAATGGAAAACATCGTCTTTGCTGGCGCACAGGCTGCCATCGCTCGCATTGCATTGGATGCGCCTCTGGATGACGCCACGCTCAACCTGATTCAGGCCGGCAATGAAGATGTGATTGAGTTGAATCTGTTGCGGCTCTGAAAACTCTCCAAATCAAAAAACTCTCTTTTGCGTCATTAGCTCTTCAGTTAATGCCAATGCTATACTGCGCGATCCAGTGAGGAGCCAATTTGAATGAACGACATCCTGACCAAAATCGTTGCGCGCAAACAGGAGCGATTAGCCGAAACGAAACGACTGAAGCCTCTGGACGTGTTGAAACGCGAAGCTCAACCGACCTCCGAGCCGCATCGGTTTATCGCTGCGTTGCAACGCGATGCCGTCAACATCATTGCGGAAATCAAACGCCGTTCGCCATCGAAAGGAATCATCCGCGAAGAGTTTGACCCGGAAAGCATCGCCGCCAATTACACCGCCAATGGCGCGGCGTGTATTTCAGTTCTGACCGAGGAAGATTTTTTTGATGGTTCACTGGAATATTTGTGTGCCATTCGGGTGGTCACGGGCGTCCCGCTCTTGCGCAAAGATTTTATTTTTGACGAGTATCAGATTTACGAAGCGGTACAGGCCGGAGCCGATGCAATTTTGTTGATCGCAGCGATGTTGGATGGCCCGCAATTCAATGATTTGATGCAGACGGCGTATGGCTTGGGCTTAGACGTCCTGGTCGAAATTCACGATCAGGAAGAGGCGGAAAAAGTGTTGTCTTATGATGTGCGAATGCTGGGCGTGAACAATCGCAATTTGCGAACGTTCGTGACAACGCTGGATACATCATTGCAACTTGCCGCGACCTTGCCAAAGCACTTAACGCTTGTGAGCGAAAGCGGCATTCGCACCCGCGCCGATATTGATGTTTTACGAACGGCAGGTTTTCACGCGTTTTTGATTGGCGAAGAGTTGATGCGCTCAACGGACGAAGGCGCAGCCTTGGCGGCACTGGTGCGTTAATCTCAAATTTCAAATCTCCGAACTCAAACCATCATGGTGAAACTGAAGGTCTGCGGGATCACGAATTATGAAGATGCCTGCGCGGCAATTGACGCAGGCGCGGAGTTTTTGGGCTTCAATTTTTATGCACCGAGTCCGCGTTATATTGCTCCCGAAGCAGCGCGCGAAATCATCGAAAAGCTGCCACCGGAAATTATCAATGTCGGCGTGTTCGTGAATGAAGCTCGGCCCGAACTGGTGCATCAGAAAATGATGATGAGCGGGACGAGCGTTGCGCAATTGCACGGAGACGAAAATGAGATGTATTGCCGCATCGTCGGCGCTTCCCGCGTGATCAAAGCCCTGCGCATTGGGCGCGCCTTTGATCTGGAAACCCTGACTGGATTTCCCGCGTCGGCGTTTTTGATTGATGCATTCGATACGAAACTGTTCGGCGGTACGGGCAAGACCAGCAATTGGGAGATCGCGCGCGACATTGCGCAAACGGCGAATGTCTTTTTGGCTGGCGGCTTAACGCCTGAAAATATTGGCGATGCGATTCGACAGGTGCGCCCGTATGCAATTGATGTGAACAGCGGTGTCGAAATTTATCCCGGTCGCAAAGACAAAGGGAAATTACAGGCGCTGCAAGTTGCGTTGAAGAGTTAGCCGCGAATTCACACGAATCGAGTAGAGGCGCAAAATCAAACCCGTATCACGGGCGGCTCGCCCGTTGAGCGCGGACGAGCCGCCCGCGCTACATTCGTGAAAATTCGTGTGATTTTGTGGCTCAAAAAATTATGACTCAAACCAATTATTTTTCATTCCCAGATGCTGGCGGGCATTGGGGCGATTACGGCGGCTCGTTCGTGCCGGAAACGTTGATGGCGAACCTTGACGAATTGAAAGCCGCCTATGCTGTTGCCCGCGATGACGAAGCCTTTCAGGCGGAGTTTCATCAACTTCTGACAGAGTATGTTGGGCGTCCTTCGCCGTTGACCTTTGCCTCGCGCTTAACCGAGCATTTTGGTGGCGCGAAAATCTACCTCAAACGTGACGAGTTGAATCACACGGGCGCGCACAAAATCAACAATGCCATTGGACAAATTCTGCTCGCCAAACGAATGGGCAAAACACGCATTATTGCTGAAACAGGTGCGGGACAGCACGGCGTCGCCACCGCGACCGTTTGCGCTCTGTTTGGACTGCAATGCGTCGTTTACATGGGAACAGAAGATATTCGGCGGCAATCGCTGAATGTGTTTCGGATGAAGCTGATGGGGGCGGAAGTGCGCGGCGTGGATTCGGGCAGTAAGACGCTGAAAGATGCAATCAACGAAGCTTTGCGCGATTGGGTTACGAATCCTGAAGACACACATTACCTGCTTGGCTCGGTGCTGGGGCCACATCCATATCCAATGATGGTACGCGATTTTCAAAGCGTGATTGGCAAAGAAGCGCGGCAACAGATTTTGCAAAAAGAAGGACGATTGCCCGATTACCTGATTGCCTGTGTCGGCGGCGGCAGCAATGCGATTGGCTTGTTTTACGAATTCCTGAATGAACCCGACATCAAAATGGTCGGCGTCGAAGCGGGCGGCTTTGGGATGCAGGTTGGCGAACACGCGGCGCGCTTTTTAAGCACGGGCGGCGGGCGGATCGGCGTTTTGCAAGGCACGCGCAGTTATGTGCTGCAAGACCCGCGCGGGCAGGTCGCCGCAACGCATTCGATTTCCGCCGGGCTGGATTATCCGAGCATCGGCCCGGAACATTCGTTTTTGCACGATCAAGGGCGCGTCGAATATGTTTCCGTGACCGACGACGAGGCGTTGGAGGCCCTACAATTGCTGGCGCAAAAAGAAGGCATTATTCCGGCCCTCGAATCGTCGCACGCCTTTGCCTATTTGCCGAAAATCGCACCGCAACTTTCGCGCGATCAAATTATCATCGTGAACCTTTCCGGGCGCGGCGATAAAGATGTGAATACTTTGGTTGAAAAATTAGGACTTTAAGAAAGGGACAGCTTCAATGAACTTGCTCAGAACTTCCATCACTATTCTTGCACTCTCTTTGGCATTTCTCGCTGGTTGCAAAAAGGCCGTCGAACAGGCTGCGGATACCACCGTCAAAAACACTACGCCTGTCAAAGAGACGACTCCTGCTTCATCGAAAATCGGTGACCGCATCACGATTACCGCGGCCTCCTTGCCGAAACCATTTGAGAGCGGTTCCGCCGATAATCCGCCGAAAGCGAATCCCGGCAAAGAAGGCGCGAAGCCGAACGTTCCCGAAGGTTTTGACGTCGCGGAGTTCAGCACAGGTGATTACGAAAACCCGCGCCTGTTAATGGAAGGAGCGAATGGCGATCTATTCCTGGCGGATATGCGTGGCAATAAGGTGTATCTGCTCCGCGATGCCAATAAAGACGGCAAGATTGACAACGCCACTGAGCGATTCGTGTTTGCGGAAAACCTGAATCGTCCGTTCGGCTTAGCCATCAATAATGGCTATTTTTACATCGGCAATACGGATTCTGTGGTGCGCGCGAAATATCAGGCGGGGATGACAAAATTGGAAGGCGCGCCCGAGAAAATCGCAGATTTGCCCACGAAAGGGCATTCGACGCGTAATTTGTTATTCAATCCTGAAGGCACAAAACTGTACGTCTCCATCGGTTCTGAAAGCAATGTTGATGTTGAAGCCGATAATCGCCGCGCGACGATTTGCGAATACAATCCCGACGGCACGGGACAGCGAATTTACGCTTCGGGAATTCGCAATCCAGTGGGCCTGGTGCTGAACCCTGTCACGAAAGAAATCTGGACCTGCGTGAATGAACGCGATGGCTTGGGGGATGATTTAGTGCCGGATTATGCGACTTCAGTCAAAGATGGCGGCTTTTATGGCTGGCCTTATATGTATCTTGGCAATAACGTTGACCCGCGCCGCAAAGATGATTTAGCGAAAGTGAAACTCGGTGCCCCCATCGTGCCGGATGTTTTGCTTGAAGCCCACGGCGCAGCGACCGGCATGACGTTTTATACCGGGACGATGTTTCCGAAAGAATATCAGGGCAATGCGTTCGTTGCCTTGCACGGTTCGTGGAATCGCAGTTTGCGGCACGGTTACAAGATCGTGCGCATTCCCATGAAAGATGGCAAGCCGGAAGGCGGCTACATCAATTTCATGAATGGCTGGATTACAACCGGCGCAGACAAAGAAGTCTGGGGCCGCCCGACGAACCTGATGATGAAGTCGGATGGTTCGTTGTTGATCGTGGATGATGTCGCCAAAAAAATCTGGCGCGTGAGCTACAAAGGAAGTAAGGCATGAAGCTGTGGCGAATTCCTTACGCTGGAAAGAAGAAATGAGTCGAATTACTGAACGATTCCAACAACTAAAATCCGAAGGTCGCAAAGCCTTCATTCCGTACATCACGGCAGGCGATCCCGATTTGGCGACAACGGAACAGATACTGGTTGCGTTAGCCGAAGCGGGCGCGGATGTGATTGAACTCGGCGTGCCGTTTTCTGATCCGATGGCCGACGGCCCCGTGATTCAACGTGCTTCGGAGCGGGCGCTCCAACAACCCATTGGCATTGCGGAAATCCTGCCGCTCGTGACGCGTTTCAAAGCGAAGTACGACGTGCCGATTATGCTGTTCACGTACTTCAATCCACTGTTGCAATTCGCGGGCGACCAGATGGGGGAAGCACTGAAAACAGCGGGCGTGGCTGGCGTCTTGATTACTGATTTAATACCCGAAGAAGCGGATTCCTTTGTTGCAAATATGCGCAGCGCCGGGATTGACACGATCTTTCTGGTTGCGCCGACTTCAACCGATGAACGCATCCAGTTGATTGCCAATTACGCGAGCGGTTTCGTCTATGTAGTCGCGCGTACGGGCGTGACGGGCGTTGGCGCGCAGATGTCGCAAAACGTCCAAACGGTGGTGGAGCGCGTGCGAAAATACACGGATTTGCCCGTCGCCGTTGGCTTTGGCATTTCGACGCACGAACACGTCAAGACGGTGTGGGGGTATGCCGATGGCGCAGTCGTTGGCTCGCGGCTAGTGTTGGAAATCGAAAAGCATCTTGGGAAACCGGATTTAGTGGAGCAGGTTGCTGCGCTCACAAAGGATTTGATCAAGTCGCCAGCGAACTGAAAGGCACGCATTGTCCATTCTGTCTTGTGCTTTATCCATTGGATGCAAGACAGATTTAACTGCATCCAATGAACAAGGGACAAGAGACAATGAACAATGATGGAACTCAATGCTACTGCCCCCAACAAAGGTTATGAACGAAGACAAAACAATAGATGATTGGCGCATCCGCATTGATGAAATTGATTTGGAATTGGTGCGGCTTTTCAACGAACGCACGACCTGTGCAATTGAAATTGGGCATATCAAAAAACGGCTTGGCTTGGAAATCTATTCGCCCTCGCGCGAGGCGCAGGTCATTGCTAATGTCACCGGAGCCAATCACGGCCCAATGGATCACGAAGCCATCAAACGCTTATTTGAACGCGTGATTGATGAAGCGCGCCGCATCGAACGTATACACGCTGACCAGCGGGAAGCAAAAGACGTAGATAGGCAAGCAATGATTGAGCAGCAAATAGACAGATAGTGTACCTGGAGTAAAAGCGAGGCTGGCTATGTCGAACTGGAAGATAATTTTACTTTGGTTTGCTCTGATTGCTTGGCGACTTGGCTCCGCAGCCATTCTGGTTATTCAAGGCCAAGAGAATGAATTAAAACTCCAAATCAATGGGCTGTTTTGGATAGGATATATTTATTTATGGGTTTCCCTCCAATACCCAGATACAAAAAAGGGAATACAGAAAGAAGCGGTATTGGGAGAGGCCCTCTATTGTATGGGGTGGATTTTCTTGGTAGCAATCACCGGACTTGCCTTGAGGTTTTTGGCTTGGGTTTTATTAGGAATACTTTTCAGTATTGAGGTCAGGCTTTTTTGGGGAGAAGTGTTTGCTGTTATTTTCGCTACAGTCTGTTTGTATATTCCCATTTGGCTTCGTAGAAATACTGTAAATACTCAGGAACTAATATGATTGTAATCATGGAAGAAAACGCGACCGAAGAACAAGTCACCAAGGTCGTAGATCGTTTAGTCAACGAAGGCTTCGATATTCACCGCTCCACAGGCGCGCGTCACACCGTGTTGGGCGCGGTCGGCGCACGAACGACTGACACGCGCGAATATGAATTGCTCGACGGCGTGCATGAAGTTGTGCGGGTCAGTTCGCCGTACAAACTTGCCGCTCGTGCCTTCAAGCCCGAAGGCACAAAAGTCAAAATCAAAGATGTCGTCATTGGTGGTGAAAAAATCGTGATGATGGCCGGGCCGTGTACGCTCGAAAACCGCGAGCAGATCGAAGCTGTCGCCGCCTCAGTTTCCAAGCAAGGTATTCAAATCATGCGCGGCGGCGCGTTTAAGCCGCGCACTTCGCCGTACAGCTTCCAAGGCTTAGGCGAACAGGGATTGAAGATGATGCGCGAGGCGGCGGATCGCTATGGCATGCTGACCGTGTCGGAGATTATGGATTCGACGCAGATTCCGATGTTCATTCGCTATGTGGACATTCTGCAAGTCGGCGCGCGCAATATGCAAAACTTCAATTTGCTGAAAGACCTTTCAAAGCTCGACAAACCAATTCTGCTCAAACGCGGCCCGGCGGCCACGATTGAAGAGACGCTGCTGTCTGCCGAATACATCATGTCGGGCGGCAATCATCAGGTCATCATTTGCGAACGCGGCATCAAAACCTTTGAGACGTACACGCGCAATACGATGGACATTGCGGCGATTCCTGTCATCAAAAAACTCTCGCATTTGCCGATCATTGCCGATCCGAGCCACGCGACCGGGCGACGCGACAAAGTACCGCCAATGGCGCGCGCGGCGGTGGCTGCGGGGGCGGACGGTTTGCTGATTGAAGTTCATAACGAACCCGAACGCGCGCTGTGCGATGGCGCACAATCGTTGTTACCCGAACAATTCGATAAGTTGATGGAGCAACTACGATTGATAGCCCCCGCTGTTGACCGAACTATTTAAGAAAAACCAGCCCTGGATTTTAGCGCATTTATGAAATTCCGTTGTTTCACCCTTGTTCTTTTCCTCTTTGCCGGCCTGACCGCACAGGCGCAAAACGAAGCGGTTTTACAGCAAGCCTTCGAAGGCAAAACTGTTACCGTCAAAATTGATATGCCCGGCACACATCAGGGCGTAGACCTGTATCCCAACCGCGATAGAATGATGGATTTCGACGCCTATTCACGGCGCATCAAGCAATTTGGCGCGGCGCTCCGTAATGGTGATTCAGTGTTGGTAACCAAGGTTCGAGTGAAAGAGAAAAACATTGAATTTCAATTGGGTGGTGGTGGTTACGGGACCGCAGGCGATGACACCGACACCAGCGTGAAATTTACCTCCGCGCCAAAATCACGCCGCGAAAAAGCCCTGGAAGAAGACCTGAAAAATACGACCGATTCGAGAGAGCGAAAACAAATTCAGGACGACTTAAACTATGAACGCCGTCAACGCGAACGCGAAGATTCGCGCAATCGTGCGCAAGCCGAAGAGGCTGCTGAAGCCAAAAAAGACCGGATCGAACGGCGGCGATTGGAAGGCGGCTCCCGCTTTAATATCTGGTTTGAACCACGAATCCCCGCCGCTGGTGTGACGCCCAATCAACTGATGGAATTGCTGGCCGAGTATTTGGATTTCGGCACTCGGCGAGATGCGCAATCGCGACGTCCAGATGTGAACGCACCGATCAGCGATGACGCGATTCTGCGCCTGCGCAAAGGCATGACGCAAATTGATGTGATGGCATTATTCGGATCGCCCAGACGCAAATCAGAGAAGGGCGATGGCGACACGAAAATTATGGTCCTGATGTATCAGATCGGTGAACGGGATATTCAAATCGAAATGATGTCCGATGTCGTGATTCGTTATGTCATCTCTTCGCGTTGATTTCAATGCTCAAATTTAATCAAATCACAATTGTCGGTTGTGGATTGTTGGGTGGCTCGTTTGCTTTGGCCCTACGTCGCGCAGGCTTCACTGGCAGGATCACGGCTTGTGGCGGTTCGCGCAGTGTGAAAATTGCAGTTGAGCGCGGGATCGTGAATGCGATTGAGACAAGTTTTGACAGCGGGGAAACGTGCGAATCAGATTTGATCTTCCTTGCCGCACCGATTGGCGGCATCATTGATTTTCTGAAAACTCATTCCCCGCAAATCAACCCCGACGCTATCGTCACCGACGCGGGCAGCACGAAAATCGAAATTTGTCGTGTCGCAAACACCGCATTACCATCGGGCGTCACCTTTATTGGCGGGCATCCAATGGCAGGCAGCGAGAATACCGGAGTTGAATATGCGCGCGCGGATTTGTTTGAAGGCGCGACGTGGGCGTTGATGAAAGAAGCTACCATTGACGAAGCCCGCTTACAGCAACTGCAAGCATTGATCGAATCTTTCGGCGCACGAACATTGCTTACGACGCCGGAACAACATGACGCGGCGGTTGCGCTCATCAGTCATTTGCCGCAATTGCTGTCCAGCTCGCTCGCCGAGTTGCTGAATAATGAAAGCGAATTGGCGCGGCGGTTGGCGGCAAGTGGTTGGCGCGATATGACGCGGTTGGCCGCGAGTTCGTGGAGCGTGTGGCGTGACATCTGCTTGACGAATCAGCCGAACATCAGCACCGCGCTCGACACCTTGATTACTGAATTACAACAACTCAAAGAAGCACTCGACACGCGGGATTTCAACCGCGTGCGTGAACTGTTCACCGCTGCGAATCAATCCGTCGAAACCCAACGCGCGTTGCATTATCAACCTTTCAAAAAGCTGTGAGCCATCTTCGGCAACACAAAGCAACTCCTTTTGCTCTGGCACTTGCCAGCATCGTGCTGACAACGGCACTGCTGGAACCGTTTCACGAACAGTTGAGTGTGACGACGGTCGCCCTGGCCTTGTTATTGGTGATCTTGTTTACCGCAACTTTCAGCGGGCGCAACCCAGCTTTGTTGGCAGCACTCGCGGCAATGCTTTGCTTCAATTATTTTTTCCTGCCGCCAGTTCGCACCTGGACGATTGCGAATCCGCAAAACTTGATCGCGTGGGCGGCATTTATTCTCACCGCCATTACCGCAGGCGAGCTTTCCGCCTATGCGCGACGCCGAGCCGAAGAAGCCGAGCGCAACCAGGAAAAAGTCGCCAAGCTCTATCAGGAGTTACAAACCGCCTTTGAAAAAGCCAGTCACGCCGAAGCCTTGCGCCAAAGCGAGCTATTGAAATCCGCCTTGCTCGATGCAGTCACGCACGACATTCGCACGCCGCTGACTTCCATCAAAGCAGCGGTGACAGCTCTGCTGAATGATGAAAAGAACGACGAATTTCAACTCGACGCCGAGGGCAAAAAAGAGTTCCTCGAAATCATCAACGAAGAAACCGACCGCCTGAATCGCTTCACCGAAGGAATGGTCGAACTGGCGCGGTTGGAAGCGAAGGCCGTACAACTGCGCCGCGCGTGGTGCAGCGTAGACGAAATCTTTGCCGCTGCCTTAGACCGCGCCAAAGCGGTTTGTAAAGCGCATCGCGTTCAAATTGCTACCGAAGCCGAACTGCCCGCTGTTCGCGTGGATGCCAAAGCCATCGCGCAGGTCGTTTACACTTTGCTGGAAAACGCAGCAAAATATTCACCGCCCGGAACACCAATTAAACTTTCGGCGCAGCGCGCGCCCGACGAGATGATTGAAATTGCGGTGGAAGACGAAGGGCGCGGCATCCCGGAAGAATTGCGCGAGCGCGTGTTTGAGAAGTTCTTCCGCGCGGCATTCGATACCACAAGCACGACGGGTGGCTTTGGCTTGGGATTAGCCATTGCCCGCGGGATTATCGCATCGCACGCGGGCAAAATTGGAATCACCACAGGCGCACAGAATCGCGGCACACGCGTCGCATTCACCATTCCCATAGGCGATGAAGAGCAATGACCACAGCACATAAAATTCTGGTCGTGGACGACGAAGCGCAAATCATTCGCGTGTTGCGGCGCAGCCTGACCACGCACCGCTACGACGTGCGCACCGCAGCCGACGGGCAAGCCGGACTGGAACTCTTCCACGACTGGCATCCTGATTTGGTCATCACTGATATTTCGATGCCCGAAATGACGGGACTGGAATTGTGTCGAGAGATTCGCAAAACCTCGCAAGCGCCGATCATCGTGCTTTCCGTCAAAGGCGAAGAACACAGCAAAGTCGAAGCCCTCGACGCTGGAGCCGATGATTACATCACGAAGCCGTTCGGCATTGACGAATTGATGGCGCGCGTGCGAGCCGCATTGCGCCGCGTGCCCGTCAATGCAGAACAACCGCAAAGTCACTTGTCCGAAGGTGATTTTGTGATTGACCTCGCCGCCCGCAAAATCCTCGTCCGCCAGCACGAAATTCATCTCACGCCCAAAGAGTTCGATTTGCTCGTGTACCTCTTCCAGCATCGCGGCAAAGTCCTCACGCATCGCACGTTGCTCGCGGCGATTTGGGGCGGCAATTACACTGAACAGACAGAATATTTGCGCGTCTTCGTCGGTCAATTACGCAAGAAAATCGAAGCCGATCCCGCACATCCACAATACATCCTCACCGAACCCTGGGTTGGCTATCGCTTTTTGCCCGCCGCATCTTTATGAACTTTTTATAAATCGTTTACGCCATCCTTAGCTCGGCTTGGATACGATCCGGCCTTGAGGAAGGAGCGTAAATGATGGTCATTCAATTCCCGCACAAATCAACCAAACCCGTGCCGATCAAACCAACCAAAACCAGACCAATAGGGTTATACCTGTTACTAGCGTTCAGTTTGCTGTATTTGGCCGGTGTCTTATGGGTTCAGCATTATGTACCCAAGCGTCAGCCGCAGATTGCACCTGCCACCAGACAAGCGACAACTCCCCTTACCCCGATGAAGGACAGTGGTGACAAAAGTGGCCTGACCTCTCGTCTGTTTGGGTTGAGCAGATTTCCCTAGCATTGCTCTTTCCCGCATCCTGATTGCGCCAAATTCCCCGCAAGGGCAATCCTTACTGCTGGCATATATTTTGCGAACCAGCCGAATGTGGTCTTTATAAACTTTTGATAAATCATTTACTCCCTTCTTATGAGCGCAGCCGTACTCTGTAATTGTTGTGGGATCGTCCTTCAACAGCTTGGGTTCCCAGAGAACCCCGGAGAGAGGAATTATGTTCGGACAAGTTTTAGCAATCGCTGCGGCTCTTGGATTGACGTATGGCTTGTTGCGTCTGCGTCAATTCATTCTGACTTATGGAAAGTCTCAACGGACATCGGTTCGCATCCATTTACGGCCACCGCAAGGCGGAGGGGGTGAAACAGTCATGGAAGAATGGCCGCGAGAAATTGAGTTTGTACCACTGGCCACGCCTGTATCTGCGCCACTGAGCCAACCATCCGACAAAAAGCAATGGGAGATGGTTTCTGTATTGCTCGGAGGTGTGTTGCTCCTAAGCGGTCTTGAGGTAACGAACGCACAAAACCAGGGACGTTTTAGCGGATCGTTCCCGTTGCCAACCGTGACACCGACGCCCACACCTACGCCGCGCCCGTCTGTGTATGGTCGCTTTGGCCCGGCGGAATTGTATGACGAGAAAGAGAAAAAAGATGAGAAGAGTCCGCCAGAGAAAACCGACTCTACGATCATCGAAGAGCTGAAGCAAATGCGCGAAATCATGCAGCAATTGCAAGCTCGCGTACACGAGTTGGAAAACCAATTGCGCAACGCAAAGTCCTCCGCACCTGTCGCTGAGAGCAATGTGAATGAGGTTGTCCGAACGACAGAGGTTTCTGCCGGCAATGCAGGAAAGGCAGCACAGGCGGATGCAGATCGCAGCGTTCTGGATTTCTTTCGCGGCACGACGATTAATCTGACATTCGATGGCTATTATGGCTACAACTTCAATCGTCCGGTTGGGCGCATCAATTTGCTACGCGCGTATGACGTGTCGAGCAACAGCTTCAGCCTGAATCAAGCGGCAGTCGTGATTGAGCGTGCGCCGGATGTCGAAGCGGGTCGTCGTTTCGGCGGTCGTCTGGATTTGATGTTTGGACAAGCGACCGAAACCGTGCAGGGCAATCCGGCCAACGAACCGCGACCGCAAACCTATCGCAATGTCTGGCAGGCCTATGGAACGTATGTTGCTCCGCTGGGCAAGGGCTTGACCGTAGATTTTGGCAAGTTCGCAGGCTCGCTTGGTTACGAGACGAATTACACCAAAGACAATTTCAATTATTCGCGCGCGTACTTCTTCAATTACCTGCCGTTTTATCACTTCGGCATACGCGCGTCGTACCCCGTCAATGACAAGCTGACGGCAATGTATTGGCTGGTCAACGGCGCGAACCAAAGCGAAGACTTCAATGGTTTCAAGTCACAAGCGGTGTTGTTGACGATCAAACCGTCCAGCCGCGTGACGCTGCAAACCAATTATTACGCGGGGCAGGAACAGCGCGATGTGAATCCGGCTTTGAATCCGGGCTTTGCATCATTGCCCACGCAACCGGGACTTTCGACGGATGTCATTCGCCCCACGCCGGACGGACGTTTTCACGTGCTTGATGCGTACGGCACGTTCAATGTGACGGACAAATTGACGCTCGCGCTGGAAGGCGATTACGTCATCAACCGCACATTCAAGCAAGCTGCACCTGCGCGTGTCTGGGGCGGTACGGCTTACGCAAAATATCAATTCACACCGAAATTTTCGCTCGGTGGTCGCTTTGAATATCTGGCGGATCGCGGCGGCCTTTTTTCTGGCGTGACCCAGGATTTGAAGGAACACACGGTCACGGCGGAATATAAATTCGGCGAAGGCTTTTTAGGTCGCATCGAGTATCGGCGCGATTACTCGAATCAACCGTTCTTTTTGACGAACGCGCCGGGGTTGCTGAAGAAAGAGCAAAACACGGCGACGCTCGGTTTGGTCTGGTGGTTTGGACGCAAAGAAGGGAGTTGGTAATGACTGATTTTATCTTCGTTGGTTTGACGATTTTGTTTTTCCTGCTGGCCGCTGTGTATGTGCGAGGCTGCGAAAAACTATAGAGAGAGCTTATGAGTTTGATCACTATGATTTGTCTGGCAGCGGCAGCCTTGCTGCTTGCTTATTTAATGGTTGCTTTACTGCGACCGGAAAAGTTTTGAACCTTTATGACACTCAATGGATGGTTACAAATCCTGTTTTTCTTTGCGCTGATTCTGGCTGTGACAAAGCCGCTCGGCGTGTTTATGGCGCATGTTTTCAATCGTGAGCGAACGTGGCTTGATCCAATTTTACGCCCCGTCGAACGCTTGATTTATCGCCTGACGGGCGTGGACGAAACGCGCGAAATGCGTTGGACGGAATACGCGCTGGCAATGCTGTTGTTCAGTGGCGTTTCAATGGTGGTGTTATACCTGATACAACGAATGCAGGCGTGGCTGCCGTTCAATCCGCAGAAGCTCGCTAACATCGAGCCAAGCTCCGCGTTCAATACGGCTGCATCCTTCACGACGAACACGAACTGGCAATCGTACGTGCCGGAAGTGACGATGAGCTACCTGACGCAAATGGCGGGGTTGGCGTATCACAACTTTGTTTCGGCTGCGGTCGGCATCGCACTCGCCATCGCCTTCATTCGCGGCATTGCGCGGCGCGAGCAAAATACGCTCGGCAATTTCTGGGTGGATCTGACGCGCGCGACGTTGTGGGTGTTGTTGCCGTTTTGTCTGGTCGGCGCATTGTTGCTGGTGTCGCAGGGCGTCGTGCAAAACTTCAAGCCGTACGACACAGCAAAGCTCATTGATCCGCAGGGACAAGTCACGGAACAAGTCATCGCGCAAGGCCCCGTCGCATCGCAGGAAGCGATCAAGATGTGGGGCACAAACGGCGGCGGCTTTTTCAATGCCAACAGTTCGCATCCGTTTGAAAACCCGACGCCGTTCTCGAACCTGCTGGAGATGTTTGCGATCTTCGCCATCTCCGCCGGATTGACCTACACGCTTGGCAAAATGACAGGCGCACAGAAGCACGGATGGGCGGTGTTTGCGGCGATGGCGTTGTTATTCTGGATCGGCATCGCAACCGCATACTGGGCCGAAGCGAAAGGCAATCCGATATTGTCCGGCGCAGATCAAGTCGCCAGCGCCACGCAATCGGGCGGCAATATGGAAGGCAAGGAGGTGCGCTTCGGCATTGCGAATTCAGCCTTGTTTGCCACGATCACGACCAACGCTTCGTGCGGTGCGGTGAACTCTATGCACGATTCGTTTACGCCGCTCGGCGGGCTGGTTCCACTGGCGAATATTATGCTCAGCGAAGTGATTTTCGGGGGTGTTGGCGCGGGGCTGTATGGCATCCTGATTTACGTCGTGCTGGCCGTGTTCATCGCGGGCTTGATGGTCGGACGCACGCCGGAATATCTGGGCAAAAAGATCGAAGCATACGACGTGAAAATGGCGATGCTGAATCTGCTGATTTTCCCGCTGACGATTCTTGTGTTCGCGGCGATTTCTTCTGTCTCGCCAGATTTTGGAACATCGCAACTCAATAACGCCGGGCCACACGGATTATCAGAAATCCTGTACGCCTTTAGTTCCGGCACTGGCAATAACGGTTCCGCCTTCGCAGGGATTTCCGCAAACACGTATTGGTACAACACAACCATTGGCGTTGCGATGCTGTTCGGGCGGTTCCTGATGATTATTCCGATGCTGGCCTTAGCCGGAAATCTGGGACGCAAGAAAACGGTGCCGCCGAGTCTTGGCACATTCCCGGTGACGACGCCGTTGTTCACGACCTTGCTTGTCAGCGTCATCATCATCGTTGGTGCGTTGACGTTCTTCCCGGCGTTGAGCCTCGGCCCCATCGTGGAGCATTTGTTGATGCAGGCGGGTCAGACGTTTTGAGGATTGGAATTTCAGAATCTACGCGAAGCGTTTGGATTGCTACGGCTTGACATAGCTTTAGAATTGTTCGCCATACCAAAGCGACGGCGAGACCGTCACACTCCAAACGCTTCGCGCTCTTGAAAACGATATGTCGAAAGCAGAAAAAAAATTAGCGATTTGGAATGCGCAAATTATTACGCGGGCGTTGGTGGATTCGTGCAAGAAACTGAACCCGATCACGATGATGAAAAATCCCGTGATGCTCGTCGTCGAAGTCGGCAGCGTGATGACGACAATCCTGTTGCTTCGGGACATTGCGACAGGCGCACCGGGCATTGGCTTCGCCTTGCAAATTACGTTGTGGCTGTGGTTCACCGTGTTGTTTGCGAATTTCGCCGAAGCGATGGCAGAAGGGCGCGGCAAAGCGCAGGCTGACAATTTGCGCAAAGCCAAAACGGAAACCATCGCGCATCGGTTGTTACCGAATGGCACAACCGAAGAAGTGCCTGCACCCAGGCTGCGGCGTGATGATGTGGTGGTCGTCAGCGCAGGCGAATTCATTCCCGGCGATGGCGAAATCATCGAAGGCGTCGCCAGCGTGGACGAATCCGCCATCACGGGCGAATCGGCTCCGGTGATTCGGGAAGCGGGCGGCGACCGTTCGGCAGTTACGGGCGGCACGCGCGTGTTGTCGGATCAAATCAAAATTCGCATCACATCAAATCCCGGCGAAACCTTTATTGATCGAATGATTGCGCTGGTCGAAGGCGCAGAGCGGCAAAAGACGCCGAATGAAATCGCGCTGAACATTTTGCTGGCGGGACTGACGATTGTGTTCCTGCTGGCGGTCGTGACGTTGCAACCGTTTGCGATTTATTCGAGCGCGCCGCAAACGATTTTCGTGCTGGTGTCGCTGCTCGTCTGTTTGATTCCGACGACGATTGGCGGTTTGTTGTCGGCGATTGGCATTGCTGGAATGGATCGCTTGATTCAGCACAATGTATTGGCGATGTCAGGACGCGCGGTCGAAGCAGCGGGCGATGTGAATACGTTGCTTCTCGACAAAACGGGCACGATCACGCTTGGCAATCGGCAGGCGGCGGAATTCATTCCGTTGCGTGGCGTAGATCAGAGCGAATTGGCCGATGCAGCACAGCTTTCTTCGCTTGCAGACGAAACGCCGGAAGGCCGCTCCATCGTCGTGCTGGCAAAAGAAAAATACGGCTTGCGCGGTCGTGAATTGACAGCACACGAAGCGCATTTCATTCCGTTCACCGCGCAAACACGAATGTCCGGCATCAACTACAACGGGCGCGAAATTCGCAAAGGCGCGGTGGATGCGATTGAACGATACGTGTCTACGAACGGCACGCCAGCGCCGAAAGAAATGCGCGAAGTCGTCGAACGCATTGCCAAATCCGGCGGCACTCCGCTGGTCGTGGCCGAAAATCATCGTCCGCTCGGCATCATCTACCTGAAAGACATCGTCAAAGGCGGGATGAAGGAACGCTTCGATCAGTTGCGCGCGATGGGCATTCGCACGGTGATGATTACAGGCGACAATCCGCTCACGGCTGCGGCAATCGCGCGTGAGGCAGGTGTAGATGATTTCCTCGCCGAAGCTAAACCCGAAGACAAGATGGCGCTCATCAAACGCGAACAGGCCGAAGGCAAGCTCGTAGCGATGACGGGCGACGGCACGAACGATGCCCCGGCACTCGCGCAAGCTGACGTTGGCGTCGCAATGAACACCGGCACGCAAGCCGCCAAAGAAGCAGGCAACATGGTTGATCTCGACTCGAACCCGACGAAGCTGATTGAAGTTGTCGAGATCGGCAAACAACTGCTGATGACGCGCGGTGCGTTGACAACGTTTTCGATTGCGAACGATGTGGCGAAATATTTCGCCATCATTCCAGCGATGTTCTCGACAGCATTTCCGGTGCTGAATGCGCTGAACATTATGAAGCTGGCGACGCCGCAATCTGCGATTCTGTCCGCCGTGATTTTCAATGCGTTGATTATCATTGCGCTGATTCCATTGGCGCTGACAGGCGTGAAGTATCGCCCGCTCAGCGCGGCATCGTTGTTGCGGCGCAATTTGCTGGTCTATGGTCTGGGCGGCGTGATCGTTCCGTTTATTGGCATCAAGTTGATTGACGTGGTGATCGTGGCGCTTGGTCTGGCGTGAAGAAGGCTAGATCGGATTTGACCTGTCTGTATGGAAATAACCACGGGGAGCACGGGGGACACGGGGCAAGGAAAATCGGAAGACTCGGACCATCACTATCTCCAATCATTCCCCGTGCTCCCCGTGGTCGTTTATTTGGATTTTGGATTGAGACTGTGAGGAAACATGAAAAATTTAGTAACCGCAATTTTAATGACCATTGTAACGACCGTCTTACTGGGATTGATTTATCCGCTGGTTGTGACGGGCATTGCACAAGTGATCTTCCCTGACAAAGCGAATGGGCAATTGATTGTGAAAGAGGGACAGATAATCGGTTCTCACATCATTGGGCAGCCGTTTTCGTCGCCCGGCTATTTTCGTTCGCGCCCATCGGCAGCGGGGGCGGCAGGCTATGACGCCGGCGCATCGTCCGGTTCCAATCTGGGGCCAACAAATAAAAAGCTGATTGACCGCGTGAAAGCGGATGTCGAAAAACTGCAAGCGGAAAATCCGGGCCAGCCGATTCCCATAGATTTGGTGACGACTTCGGCTTCGGGACTTGATCCGCATATCTCGCCTGCGGCGGCGGAGTTTCAAATTCTGCGTGTGGCGAGAGAACGTGAGATGAGCGAAGCGGAGGTGCGACAGCTTGTACAGGCGCATACGCAGGGCAGACAGTTTGGATTTCTTGGCGAGCCTGGAGTCAATGTGCTGGAACTAAATCTGGCCCTGGATGCGCGCAGTTCGATGAAAAAATAAGTCCCCGGCAAAAAAATGCAGGAGAATGATGTAGCGGGGGTTTGTTAATAGAGGGGCGGGACAACACCAACGCCCGGGGTATCACATACGGGGGCCAAGCACAAAATATTAAAAAACGCGCCCGCCCACCCACCCCCGGAAAGTTAATTGGGGACC
>JAEUQN010000099.1 GCA_016789725.1 Blastocatellia bacterium
CCGTTCACGCACAAAGCCGCCGAAAAAATCATCACGATCCCACCCAAAACCAGCACCAGCGCGATCCTGACCAAGCTTCAGCAGGAAGGCATCATCAACAACGCGACCGCCGTTTCGTGGTGGCTCCGAACTTTTGGACGCGGCAAGGTTCTCAAAACGGGAGACTACCAATTCGATTCGCCGATTACCCCCCTACAGGTGATTGATAAACTGGTTCGTGCCGATGTCGCTACGCGCAAGATCACGATTCCCGAAGGCTACAATCAATGGGAGATTGCGGAGAAACTGGCCGCACCGCTAATTGGTATGAAAGAGCCTGCGCCCGCGAGTAAAGACGAACTCTTACCACTCTTCAAAAACACGAAACTCATTGCTGATCTCGACCCCAAGGCGACCGATCTCGAAGGCTATCTTTTCCCCGACACCTACGAATACACCACCACCACCACGCGCGCGCAGATTATCGAAGCGATGGTCAAGCGATTCCGCAAAATCTATACGCCGGAACTGATGAGTCAGGCACACACGATGGGAATGAATACACGCCAAATCATCACTATGGCTTCGCTCATCGAGAAAGAAGCCAAAGTGGACAGAGACCGGGAATTGATTTCGCAGGTTTATCATAAGCGTTTGAAAATGGGGATGAATCTGGCCTGTGATCCGACCGTGATTTATGGAGCCATTTTGGCGGGCAAGTACAAATGGAATGGCAAGATTTATCAGAGCGATCTGGATCGGCTCTCGCCTTATAACACATATAAATTGCCGGGACTTCCGCCCGGTCCCATTGCCTCGCCGGGCAAACGCGCGATTGAAGCAGCCGTCAATCCATCGCAGACCGATTATCTCTTTTTCGTTGTGGATGGCGTCAAACGCGATGGCTCACATGTATTCACGACGAATGGTGCCGATCACGAGCGGGCGGTGGCTAATTATCGGCAAATGGAGCGCGATCAACAGGCACAACCACAAAGCAAATAACTTTTGAGTGGCAAGCAGTGTGCCGTTGCAGTGTTGAAAGCTTCAACTTGCTCAACCGAATATGGATTAAACGATCCCCGACCGTTTTCGTTAAAGCCTGGCGGTTGTGAGCTTCAGTAAGAATTGCACGTTTTGCTATGTAAAAATTTCTAGGCTGGAAGCAAGTGAGGAAAGTGCAGAGGCAGCGCCGTTTTTGTGCGACGCTGCCTTCGTCTCATTACGCGTTGATGAGTTCTCTCATGGAAGCCACCACAGCTTCAGTAAACTCCATCGTGCTGGCTGTGCCGCCCAGATCTTTGGTGCGGACATCTTTGACTGCAAACGTGTGAATCAATGCCTTCTCAATCAAGGCTGCCGCCTCACGTTCATTCAAATAGCGCAGCATCAGGATTGCCGATTGCAACATCGCTGTCGGGTTTGCAATGCCCATTCCAGCAATATCGGGCGCTGAACCATGAACCGCTTCAAAGACCGCGCCAAGCTCTCCAATATTGGCTCCTGGAACGATGCCGAGTCCACCGACCAAGCCTGCCGCCAAATCTGAAATGATGTCGCCGTACAAATTTTCGAGCAACAAAATATCGAATTGCTGAGGCCTCATCACAAGCTGCATACACGCATTGTCCACGATTTTATCATCGGCGGCGATGTCGGGATTTTCTGTTGCCACTTTGCGAAAGCAATCCAGAAACAGGCCATCTGACAGCTTCATAATGTTAGCTTTGTGAATGGCAGTAACTTTTTTACGTCCTTCCTGTTTCGCGTAATTAAAGGCAAATTTTGCAATGCGCGTCGAAGCTTTTTCCGTGATGACCTTAATGCTTTCGACGACGCCGGGGACGACAACGTGTTCGAGTCCCGAATACAAATCTTCTGTATTCTCGCGCACGACGACCAGATCCAATTCGCCGAACGGAGTTTTTACGCCGGGCAAGGAACGAACCGGACGTAAGTTCGCATACAAATCCAGCGTCTTGCGCAGTCGTACATTGACACTCGCAAAGCCGGAACCAACCGGTGTCGTCAATGGCCCTTTCAGCGCCACGCGATTTTGTTTGATTGAGTCGAGCACAGGTTGTGGCAACGGATCGCCAAAACGCGACAAGGCTTCAGCGCCCGCGACAAAGCTGTCCCATTCGATCTGTACCCCTGCTGCTTCAATGATGCGCACGACGGCGCTCGTGATTTCAGTTCCGATCCCATCGCCCGGAATTAATGTGATTTTATGTTTCATAGGTAAATTGGTAATGTGCTCCACTCAAGAGTTTTTATCCTTTGATGCTACTGAGTCTGTTTTTTTGTTGAGGACTCGCTGCATCCATTCCATTTCTTCTTCAATCTCCTGGCGGGCTGAAGCGGCGCGGCGTTTTCGGATGTAGCGTACTAGCCCAACCAATAAAAACGGGCTTGCGAGCAACAGCAGACCAAGAACAATGAGAAAAATCAGCTTGATCATTTTTCCCCGGCACGCAATTGAATCTGGGTGTCATTCGCCCCATTGACAATCGTGAGCGCGCCTTGATGTTTGGCAATGCCATCGGCCCTGGCGCGTTCGATGTCAAGCCGCAGCTCGAGCAATTTGATTTGCAATAACGCCGGATTATTGAAGGTTTGGGCTTCGACCTGTTTCTTTTCAGCTTCGACCTTGGCCCGTGCTAAATCCGCCTCGGCGGCTTCTTTCGCCTTTTGATTAGCGACGACTGCGCTGGCCGCTTGTTCAATGCGATCATCCATGAAATCCGGGCGTCCAATGATTTGCACGGATTCCAATTCAACGTAAAGCTGCTGTCGGAAAATTGGCGTCAGCGAACTGGTGATGCTTTTTTGAATCGCTTCCTGATTGGCAAGCAAACTGTACGCATCGAAGCCAGCGACGGCATTTTTGGTTTCAGTGTTAACATGCCCCATCAGAATAGCATTGCGGCGTTGATGCCGTTCGTCCTGGCCCAGACCAAATTTGCGCACATAAGCTTTGACGCTTTCATCATCAGGCAAGACATGCGCTGTGACGGCCACTTGAATTTTGAGCGCCGCATTATCTTTCGTGCTGGCTCCAACTTCGACATTTTCAGTGAACGCGCGCAGGTCAATGTCGTAATACTCGTCTCCGACAGTTGTCATCGTTCCAACCCAGCCATCCGCCGGTTTGATAATGCGGTTGATTTGACCGCGCACGACTTGCACCTGCACTGCGCCTTCAGTCGCGTTGGTCACGCAAGCCGCTTGAGAAGCAATGAGAAGCAGACCAAGAATTTTCAGATAACGCATACTCGTTCTTTCTCCTCTGACAAGGGAGGACCGACAATCCTGCTGGTCCTGTGTTTTGGTTGTTTCAGAACAAAGACAGGCACGCCGCCTTCTTGCCTTTTTATTCCCACGCATTCGTCAAATCACCCCGCTCGTCGCGCCACTGCGGTGTCCAGGCCAAGGCAATGACGCGCAAATTGATGTCTTTCTTTTTCGGCTTCAGCGCAATCGTTTCGAGTCGTTCGTTCATCGGATCGCTCTGTGCTTGTAGGGCTTGTGTTTCAGCTTGGAATTGCGCGTCAAGGTCTTGCATCTGCGCTTGAATCGCTTCGATAGTTTCATCTACACGCCCGACATCGCTGGCCTGTTTGGAAGCCCGCGAAAAACTGCTGAGCGCGCTCGCACCCCTGCGAACATTGGTTGCACTGGCAACTTTATTGCCCATAAACGCGCCAAGCAACGAAGCCCCGACACTCAACCAGCCCTGCATTTTCGCGGATTGTGCCTCCTGCGCCTCTTTTTCCCGCGCGGCTTCTGCGCGCCGCAATCGTTCTTCCAGGGTGGCAAATTTCGGCGCGTATTTTTGTCGCAGCTTCTCGACTTCGCCGTCGCGCGATTCGCGCACGAGTTGGTGCAACCGCACGCGGAAATCACGCTCCGTTTCATCCGGCTTGGAATAAATCGCGTGATACTCACTCTTCAGCAAATCAATCGTGCGATTGCGGAAGATGAAATCCACCAGGTCTTTGCCCCATTTTTCAAAGCTCTTGCCTTTGCCTGCAATCGAAGGCAAATCGGCAAATAAAGCTGTTTCATTTGGCTCGGTTTCCAAATCGTTCGGATGAATTTCAATGGGCGTCGCTTCCGTCCAATCCACCGGGATAGTGTTGTTGGTAATTGGCGCAAGGAACACGGCTTCCTGCGGGTAGTCCACACCCAGCTTGGAATCCAGATAGTGAATATCCGCGCCGCCCACCACCATTGGTGAATATACTAATGTGCAGCCTTCATCAGGCGCGTTCGACCGAACGGGCAAAAACTTTTGCATCACATCTGCGCCGAGTAATGGACGTGCGCCCGCGCTTGTGCCAGCGGGCGAGGCACTGGCCGCCGGGGCTGCTTTGACCGCCGCGACAGTTGCGCCGCCGATTTGCGAGCGAATTGGATCGGTGAGTTGTTTGATTTGTGAGCGCGTCAACGGTCCGCGCAAATATGACATGGCCCAACGCGTCTCAAACACAACGGGACCATCTTCGTGGACGTTGTTCATCAGGAAGACGCGATTGCCCAAACCTGCTAACGTTTCTTCCATTGCCTGCCGATCAAAGCTTGCGCCTTGCGAAACGGAAGCGCCCTCCAAACCTTCCAACACACGCGCTTTGTCGCGTTCGGTTTGCAGCCGTCCGATGAACCACGTGCCGGTATTCGACAAACCTTTGTAATCCAAATCCACCGGATTCTGCGTTGCCAGCATCACTCCCAATCCAAACGCGCGCGCCTGTTTCAGCAGCGTCAGCAGCGGTTGTTTCGACGGCGGATTCGCTATCGGCGGAAAGTACCCGAAGATTTCGTCCATATACAAAATCGCACGAAGCGAAGTGGTGCCACTTTGTTGCCGCATCCATCCCAGCACCTGATTGAGCAGCAGCGATACCATAAACATTCGTTCCGCATCGCTCAGGTGTGCGATGGAAATAATCGAAATCTTCGGTTTGCCGTTAGGCGTGTAGAGTAAATTTTTGATGTCCAGCGGTTCGCCTTCCATCCACGAACTGAAGCCCGGTGACGCCAGCAAATTGTTGATCGCCATCGCCAATTCAAAGCGATCCTTGCCCGGATAAAATGAGTCCAAATCCATCACACCAACTTTGGTGAACGGCGGTTGCTGGATTTGCTGAATCAATGCCGCCAGATCAAGGTCTTTGCCTGCCTGCCAGCAAGCGTTGATGATGTTGGAAAGCAGAATGTGTTCACGGCTGCGAATGGGATCGGCTTCAATGCCGAGCAAGCCGAGCAGACTGGTGACCGTTGTGCCAATGCGTTCGCGCAGCAGTTCGCCATCTTCCAGAATTTCCGGCGGCGGCGCGGAAAACGATTTCAGAATTGAAAGCTGGATGCCGGCGCTGCTGCCTGGCGTGTAAATTGCCAGCTCGGTTGTTTCACGCATTTTGCGAATGCGTTCGCCGTCCTGCCCCCATTTGCCCAGGCCTTTTTTCCAAAGCTCCGATTGCGCCGCTGCAAATTCTGCGGGGCTTTTGCCATTGCGACGTGCTTCGTCCTCGTTGATCCATGGCTCGAAATCGCCCGGAGCCAAATCCGGGAACGTCAGCAACAAATTCGCAATGTCACCTTTCGGATCAATCGCAATGACAGGAACGGAATCCATCGCGGCTTCTTCCAGCATCGTGATGCACAGCCCCGTCTTGCCGCTGCCTGTCATCCCAACGCAAACGGCATGCGTGACTAAATCTTTGGAGTCGTACAGAATTATATTGTCCGACGCTTTTTGTGCTTTCAGGTCGTATTGTTTGCCGAGATAGAACGCACCGAGAATTTCAAAATCCTGCATTGCCAAGCTCCTCCGATAAACCACAGGCTCTGGGCCTGAAGTTGAATTTATTGATGGGTCTCTTGCTGTTGAAATACATCGTTGACGGGTGCAGCAAGCTTGCGCCGCCATAGTAAAGAAAGACGGACAAGCAAGCAACGCGGCACGCTGCCTTACCCGGCTTTCTCAAAAACAATGAAGTGCTGATATGGTAGAAAGCCTTTGGTCTCTTTCCATTTCAATCCAACTGCTTCTAATTCTTTGCGGACTTGGGCCACAGTCATTTTGTGAACGAGTTTGATTTGAACGGCGGGGTCTTCGCCGCGATATTCAATCAGCACGACGCGCCCGCCCGGCTTGAGGCTTTTGACAATGCTTTGCATCATTTCGCGCGGATAGGAAAACTCGTGATAAGCATCCACCATAAATGCCAGATCAATGGTTGATTCGGGCAGCTTGGTGTCCTGCTCTGTGCCTTGAACAGTAATCACATTGTTGGCTTTTTCTTTGGTTTTCCGCTGCTCCATCAGGGCCAACATTTCCGGCTGAATGTCTACCGCGTAGACCTTGCCCTGTTTGACGATAGGGCTGATGCGAAAGGTGAAATATCCTGTTCCTGCCCCAATATCAGCGACAACATCGGATGGTTTCAGCTTGAAGTTTTTCACGACATCGTCGGGCCGCTCTTCGGCCACGCGTTCGGCGCGTTCCAACCAATCAGCGCCGAGATGCCCCATTACGTGCGCGATTTCGCGCCCCATATAAAACTTGCCAATGCCATTGGGATCGTGATTCGTTCGATATTCATACTCGGCTGAGGTCGGAGCTTTTGGTGAAGCAATCTGAGCGTACATTACGGTCGTCGCAAGCAATAAGGCCGGGATGATCAACAACCAGAGTTTTGTCATAAACGTTCATCTTTCAATTTGCCGAATGGATTCGGATGTTACCCGTGACGGATTTTACAGTGGGGCGATTTTACTCGGTTCCATCGCCCTCGTCATCTGGCAGCATCCAAATCCCGGCAGTCATGAACAAGCTATCGCACAATGCTTTTATTGCCGTTCTCAGAATTCATCTTCATCTGATCGCGGAATAAATTTAGCAAGAGCAACGTGCCCAAGCTTCCCGCACCGTCGCCATTGCCGCCCGACGCCAGAACGTCCGGCGTGATGCGCACACCTTTTTCGCCGATCACCTTCAGCGTTTCGACCAGCGCGACCCCATTGGCACCAAGCGCGTTCACCTGTTCGTGATACGCAACGCCTTGCGCTTCACCCATCAATCGCACTTTTTCAGCTTCGGCTTTACCTGTGACCGCAATGTAGTGCGCTTCGCCGTCGGCTTCGGCTTTTCGCTGTTCGGCGCGTTTGCCGGAAATTTCCACGCCAACTGTAGCGGCCATCAGATCGCGTTGGTTGTCAGCCTGTGCTTTGATTTTCTCAAGCTGAATGCGCTTGTCTTCAGCTTCGCGTTGCGCGTTGTACATGCTTTGCCGTTGTTCGGCCAGAATCTTTTCGGTCTGCGTCTTCATCAATTCCTCTGGCAAGCGAATGTGACAGATCAGCACATTGACCACGTCTACGTGATACTTCAGCAGATGCGCGCGGACGCGAGCTTCGGCGCGTTCCTGTTCTTCGTGACGATTTTGCAGGTATGCCATCGCGCTCGATTCCGAAGCCTGATTGCGAAAGATCGAATCAATCAGGGGGTGCATCACATTTTGAATCAGGCGATCAATCGAACCAATTTTCGACACCATAAACGGCGCATCTTCAGGCTTCACGCGAAACACGACGCGCACTTCCAACTGCATCGCAAAACCGTCTTTGGAAATCACCTCGAACGGATCGAACGTGCCTTGGATTTGCTCGCCCGTCCATTCAACGGTTTGGTTTGTGGTCGGGATGATGATCGGCGAAACGGCTAGCGTATTGACGTAGTATTTGCCAGGGCCAACGACGCGTTCCTGAATGCCGCGAAAACCGTCAGGGACAACATAAGCTTCGTGCGCTCCCAAATCCAAACGCCGATCCATTGGATCACCCTCTTCCATCGAATCCTGCAATCCGGCCAGAACGTCGCTGACGTGTTCGCCTGCGCGTTCGATCTGCTCTTGTTTCTCCATCTCCAATCGCTCGCGGATTTTCGCCGCCATCTGCCGACGGATTTCGTCCGACGGGTCTTTGCCAACGTTGGAAACGATCACAGCAACTTCGCCGGGCTTCACTTCGCCCGCCTTTTCGGGGATCACCTTGAACAGCAAGGGATTGATGTACGACGTGCCGGGCAACAGGATGTCTTTTTGCGGGCCACGTTGACCACCGCGTTTGATGAACGCATCACCATCCTGAAAGTTGTTGTGACCGTCAATGGGATCAGCCACGTAGTTGCGCGGATTGAGCGGCGCGCCGTCCAAGGCCTCAACCAGGCCAACCTGATTTTCATTAATGATCGTCGCGTTGAAAATTTGCACCGCGAACAATCCCTTCTTCACTTCGTTCAAGTTGTCAGGATTCTCCATCGTCATATTCGTCGGCACCGAATCGGTCAGGATGCGATACGTGCCGGGCGTCAGGATTTCGACTTGAGGGCCTTTTTGTCCGCCAGAAGACAGAAATTGCTCGGCATCTTGAAAGTTGCGATGCCCGTCAACGCTCTTGGCAACCAGGCGTCCCGGATCAAGCGAAGCACCGTCCGCACTGATGATGACGCCGATTTTGCCTTGCGGAATCACAGTCGCTTTCGCTATCGAAACGCGAAACAGGTACGGGTGAATTGGCCACAGGCCGGGCGGCAGCGTGCGCAGTTGAATGCCTTTGACGCCGCCTTGTTTGATGAACGCAATCGGGTCCTGGAAATTGTTGTGCGCGTTCTGTGCGCGATCAGGTGCGAAGATGCGACCGGGCAGCAACGGTTCACCGTCAATCGCTTCGATCACGCCGAGTTCATCGGGACTGATTTCAATCAGCGGCACTTTTTTCACAACACGCTCGAATGGCCACTTAATGAAGTGCAAACCGGGTTTCAGCACATCAGCCTGAATGCCGACTTCGCCTTCGGTGGCGACGACACGACCGGGCGGCATTTTCTGGCCGATATAACGCCGTTCCTTGATTGCAATTTCGCGCGCCCGGATATTGACTAAAATCTTTGTGACTATAAACAGCAGCACAAACGCTGTCGCGATACCCAGCAAAGCAAATGGGATCATTGTTGTAATTTCCATAAGTTTTCTCACTTTCCATTTAAGCCACGAATTAACACGAATGGACACGAATCATGATGCCGCCTTAAAGTTGCATCACGATGGTCTCTTCAACTCGTGCAAATTCGTGTCAATTCGTGGCTGAACCTGATTGCTTCGTTGCGTCGCTCAGATCGCGGCGAACATTCGCAACAAAACGTTTGAGCACATAACCTGTACCTGATGACCTGGCTTCCGGTTCCATTAACCAGTATTCGGCTTCAATCGCGGCGGCGAGTTCTTTGGGCGACACCTGCGGGAGTCGTCCTTCGTCCCACGCCTGTTTGGCAACCTCAACGGCAAGCCAATAAACATCGGCGTTGTCGCTGAGGGCTGCAAGATGCAACATTGAGGCCAATGCGCTGCGATTCGGCGAGATGTCCCAATGCTTGATGAAAGCCTGTGCCAATTGTGCGTTGCTACGCAGTTCGACATGGCGCAACACATAAGCAGCAAGTGCCGTGACATCGCTGCTGTGCGTCAGTAACGCGGTCAGAACTTCGTGATACAGCGCTGGATTGATTTGGGCTTCATGCAGCACGGAGGCATCGCCATTGCGCGCGCGCGCGAACAGTTCTGCTTGTAGTTTTTCAGCATCCATTTCTGCGATGATTTTGGCAGAAGGTGGATCAAACAAACTACCGGGAACTAACGGACGCGGTTCCGGCAAATACGTTGTGGTTGAAATGCGCTTGCGGTTTGTTAAGGCTAAGGCAATTCCGATGAACAGGAGAACCAGTACAATCAGGATAGCGCTCATTCAATTAGCGCCTTCGTGCAGTTTCTCAAAGGCTGGGTCAATCGCCCCTTGCCGCTATTTGGAACCTGCATCGGGAGGCTTGCTCCTTTGTTCGATACGAGGCCCAGAGAATAAAAGTTCTGCTCCGGCAGTTCCTGCTTGCTCTTCGCATGTATGAGTGGGGACCCTGCGATTGGACTGGAGATTTTTTTCGGCAACTTCAAGCAGTTAGAAACGTATAGTTTGCATCGAACCCGACGCCTTGCGCTTCCATTTGCATAGGATGAAAATAACGCGACATTTTTTTCGGGGAGAACATTTATGAAAGCATATCAAGTTTCAGCGAAACAATTAGTCGGCCTCGCGCTGCTCACGGCCTTCTTTGCCGGGACAGTCGTGATGGTTTACGAGAAGATCGGGCCTGCTTTGTGGGGGCGTTGGGCGGGCGCGAAAGAGGGCGAGAAGGTTGAAACGGTTGCCGTTGCAGAAATCACTGATCCATCAGTTGCCACGGATGAGAAAAATAACAGCGAAGTCTATAAGGCCGCCAGCCCGGGCGTCGTCAATATCACTTCAACGAATTATGTGCAGAGTTGGTTTGAAGTTTACCCGCAGGAAGGCAGCGGCTCCGGTTCCATTTTGGATAAAGAAGGCCACATCCTGACCAATTATCACGTTGTCCAAGGCCAAGGCCCAGGCGGTTATGCACAGGAGTTAAAGGTTTCGCTGGCGAATGGCAAAACCTACAAAGCAACTCCGGTAGGAGCAGACGCGGACAATGATTTAGCCATCATCAAAATTAATGCGCCGGCGGAAACGCTGTCACTCGTGCCGCTGGGCAATTCCGGGGAATTGTTTGTTGGCAAGAAAGTCCTGGCGATTGGAAACCCTTTTGGGTTAGAGCGCACTTTGACCACGGGGGTGATTTCCGGTCTTGCGCGTCCGCTTCATTCAGACATCACCAATCGTTTGATCGAAGGCGTGATTCAAACCGATGCGTCTATTAATCCCGGCAATTCGGGAGGACCGCTGCTGGATTCGCGCGGTCGAATGATTGGGATTAACACGATGATTTTCAGTCCATCTGGCGGCTCTGTCGGCATTGGCTTTGCGGTTCCAGTGGACACCGCCAAACGCATTATCCCGGACATTATTCAGTACGGCTATGCGCGCAAACCAAGCCTCGGAATTACACCTCCACTACCGATTAATCAGAGCATTGCGAATCAGTTGCGTTTGCCAGTGGAAACAGGCTTGATGGTGTCGCAGGTTTATGAAGGTGGCGCGGCAGATAAGGCCGGCATTCAAGGCGGCAATCAACCGGTACGCTATCAGCGACAAACCTTCTATCTCGGTGGCGACATCATCACAGCGATTGATGGTAACCCCGTGCGCGACTACGACGACCTCGACCGCGTCGTCAACAAAAAGAACATTGGTGATAAGGTCAAGGTCGAGGTGATGCGTGGAAGCAAGAAGCTTTCCTTCGATGTCACGCTCACCGAACGACCTCGCCAGCGGTTATAAATCCCCGGCGGAAAAGTCGAATGAAGTCTAGGAAAGTCTGGAAAAGTCGAGTAAAGTAAGCCCTTCGATTTTTCCAGACTTTCCTATATTTTTCTGGAGTCTGCGAGACCAAACCCTATGTCACAAATTGGCGAACAAGCTCCTGACATTGATTTGCCCGATGGCAATGGCGAACGGTGGCAACTGCGCCAGATGCGCGGCAAACCGGTCGTGCTGCTGTTTTATCCTGGCGATGAAACACCTGTTTGCACCAAGCAACTTTGCAGCGTACGCGATAACTGGGAACGCTATCAGGAAGCCGGAGCCGAAGTCGTCGGCATTAACTCCGATTCCATAGACAAACATCGCCGCTTTGCCTCGAATCATCAATTGCCCTTGCGGTTGCTTTCGGATGCCGACGGCAAAGTGACACGCGCGTACGAAATGAATTCGTTTATCGGCACCAAGCGTGGCGTGGTGGTGATTGATAAAGATGGCGTGATTCGCTATCGCCGCACGGTGATTCCGATTTTTCGACCAACCGACGACGAGATTCTGAAAGCAATTTCACAAACCTGACAACCAATCATGAGCGACCCTTCCTCCACTGCAATGACCGCCGAACTCAGTTCTTCACATCGGCTACAGGACTTAATCAACGACCTGAGCGTCGAGTTCATTTCTATTCTGGACCTGGATGAATTAATTGAGCGGATCGCGCTGCGCTTGCGCGAGGTCATTGATTTCAAGTTTTTCAATTTGCTGCTGGCGGATGAGGAGCGCAATTGTCTGACCTGGAAAAAATCCATTGGCTACAAGCCCGAAGAAGTTGCGCGCAATCGCCAGATTCCGTTGGATCGCAGCATCGCCTCAGCAGCGTGGCGGCACGGGCATACGATCATCGTCCCGGACGTCCAACAAGACCCGCGTTATTTGCGCATGGATGTCGAAGGCAACGACGAACCACGTGGGATGATTGCCGTTCCGCTGAAGTTGATTCGTGAACAAAAGGTCGTCGGCGTGCTGGCGATTGAAAGCGTCGAGCCAAATTATTTCACGCCCGAACACGAACGCATCTTGAACGTGCTGGGCAATCAACTGGCAATTGCGCTGGAAAATGCTCGGTTATACGAAGAATTGCGCGCACGTACCGATGAAATGGAGACGCTGATTGACATCGGCCACGAAGTTAATTCGATTCTGGATTTGGATAAATTGCTGGGGCAAATCACACCGCTGCTGCATCGCGTGATTGCGTTCGATACGTTGTCGGTCGGCCTGATTGACGAGGAAACAGAAGAATTCGTCTGGCATATCGAAGAAGGCTTCAACGCCCCCAGCGAATCGCAGGCCAATCGTACCGAAATCACGCAGGGCATCGTCGGACGTGCGGTCCAACAACGTCGCCCCATGATTGTCGGCGATGTGTCGCACGATCCCGATTATCACGTCACCAAAGGTTGGGAGGAATGCAGCCATCATTCAGAAATGGCCGTCCCACTTATTCATAAGGACAACGTCATCGGTGTCATTGCCTTGGAAAGCCGCCGCACGCATGCCTTCGGACACAATCACGCGCACCTGTTGCAAAGCGTCGCCAACAATCTGAGCATTGCCATCGCTAACGCGCGGTTGTATGCCGAACAAGTTGAACGCGAACAGTTATTGGAAAACGAAATCCTGCTCGCCCGCGATATTCAGCGCGCAATGATTCCCGATACACCGCCCAGCCTCAAACGCTTTGAAATTTCGGCGCGACTGGAACCCGCGCTCAATCTGAGCGGTGATTTTTATGATTATATTCGGCTGGCGGAACATAAGTTTGGCATCATGATCGGTGACGTGGCGGGCAAGGGTGTACGTGCTGCAATGGGCATGGCTGCCGCACGCAGCATCACGCGGCTGGTGGCTCGCAGTGGGTTCGGGTTAGCGAAAATGATGAAGGCCACGAATTCACGTTTGCATCGTGATCTTGGGCGACAACTTTTAGTGACTATGGTCTATGGTGTGCTGAATACCGAAGCGCGCACGTTCCAATACAGTAACGCGGGTCACAATCCGCCAATCCTGATGAAGCCGGATGGTCGTTGGCGCGCACTGAAAACAGGCGGGCTAATGCTTGGCATCTTCGATCAGCAACAATACAAGAGCGAAACCATTCATCTGCAAAAAGGCGACGTAATGTTTTTTTATACAGATGGTTTGAGCGAAGCCCATACGGCACCGCCGGACCGCCAGGAGTTTGGGGAGCGCCGCATTGTGGAAGTGGTCCGCGAATACCGCAATCAGAAGGCCTCGGTCATTGCCGATGCGGTACTCAATGCGGTTACAGAATTTTCTGCTGATGCGCATCAGCACGATGACTTGACGTTCGTTGTCATCAAGGCAGTGTAGCGGAATGGCATTGAATGTTTTAGTCAAAGAACGCCATGAACAAAAGTGTAAAGTCACGCGGCAATTCTCACTGACACAAGCGCGCGAAAAGCTGAAATGCCACGATCAGCAGGTCAAACCTAACAACTAAGATTACAAAGCACTAGGCTGGCTCAAATCCGACCAAGCTGGTCACGATTGCATCCGCCACCGTTAGCTCGTGTGAGCTGTAGCTGTTCGTGACCGCCACGCATCGCATGCCCGCTGCTTTCGCCGCTTCAATGCCTGCCAGTGAATCTTCGATTACCAAACATTCGTGCGCTTGAATTTCGGTGTTGAGGGCGGCGTTTAGTTGATCCAACGCTTTCAAATAGCCTTCGGGATCAGGCTTGCATTCGCTCACATCTTCGGCAGCGACGATCACCTGAAAGCAGTCTCGAATCTCGCCGCGTTGCAGCACGAATTCAATTTCATCGCGCAGCGCGCCCGAAGCAATCGCCAATGGATATTGCTCAGCACTGCGCCGCACCAAATCAACCACGCCGGGAAATAACAACATTCGTTCCTGAATGGCCTGCCGATAGTATTCGGCTTTGCGTTCAATCAGCTCCTGGATGAACGCTTCATTCGCCGCATCCGGCGTGCGCGAGTTATCGCACAGCACTGCCGTAAAACACCCACGATCATCAAAGCCCAAATACTTTTCGTGATAATCCTCGTCGGTCAAAAAAATCATCTCTTCCTGCAAAACCTTGCGGAAAAGTTCCAGATGTAACGGCTCGTCATCCACGATCACGCCGTTGAAGTCAAAAATAATTGCTTTTAAGTTCAAGCCTGCAATCCTTTCGGTTATTTCAATTCGTCATCTATAATCGCCCTTCGCCAAAGGCACGAAGCATAACGAACTACGCTTGAGAAACCAAATGGCAAACGACACCTGGAATTCATCGCTCTACGATCAGAAACATTCATTCGTCTACAAGTATGGAGAAGACGTGCTGGGCTTGCTTGAGCCAAAGCCCGGCGAACGGATTTTGGATGTTGGCTGCGGCACGGGTCATTTGACCGCACAAATTGCTGAGGCAGGTGCGACCGTCGTCGGGCTGGACAGCTCTGCCGCGATGATTGACACGGCACAAGCGGCCTATCCTCACCTCAAATTCGTGCAAGCCGATGCGAGCGATTTTTCGTTCGATGAACCGTTTGACGCTGTGTTTTCCAATGCCGCTCTGCATTGGGTGTTGCAAGCTGAAGCGGCGGTGAAATGTATGTCCCACGCTCTGCGCAGTGGTGGTCGCTTGGTGATTGAATGCGGCGGCAAAGGTAATATCAGAAACATTCTGACCGCATTAAATCAAGCGATGATTGAGTTGGAACAAGGCGAAATGGAGCGCATCTGGGTTTTTCATTCGATCAGCGAATACGCGACACTGCTGGAAAAATACGGCCTTGAAGTAAATCAAGCCTTCCTCTTCGACCGCCCCACAAAACTGGAAGGTGAAGACGGCATGCTGAATTGGCTGCGGATGTTTGGTACAGTGCGCACGCAAAAGCTCAGCGACGAAATGCGCGAGAAGGCGTTTGCGTTGGCGAATGAACAACTCCGCGACGTGCAATACATTGACGGGCATTGGTATGCCGATTATCGCCGCTTGCGCATCAGCGCACGGAAACTGTAAATCATCGCGTAGTAGCGAATTCATTGCTACTACGTGCAAACTTTTATGCAACTCGCTCGTGTGCTTGGCAACATCGTTGCCACGATCAAAAACTCGCCGCTCGAAGGGCGCAAGCTAATGGTCATTCAAACGCTCGACGCCCAACTGCGACCCGTTGGTAAGCCGCTGGTCGCGGTTGATTCGGTCGGCGCTGGCCCCGGCGAATTGGTCTTTTGGTGTCGCGGCAAAGAAGCAAGCTTTCCGTTTGCAGGCAGTGAAGTCCCGACCGATTGCACGATTGTCGGCATTGTGGATTCAGACAAACACGTAGAAATCAGGATCAGTAAACAGTGAACAGTTGAGAGTGAACAGCGATTTCAAGCCGCAAAAACTGTGAACTGTGAACTCTGAACTGTTCACTTTTATGCTCTTAGGAAAAGTCATTGGCGATGTGGTCGCCACTCAGAAAAACTCGCGTTACGAAGGCGCACGTGTGATGGTCGTGCAACCGATCAACCCGGATGGCACGCCACGCGGCGCAACGATGCTGGCATTGGATAGTGTAGATGCTGGCGAAGGCGATATTGTGATTGTCGTGCAGGAAGGCTGGGGCGCGTCCACTGCCGCAACCGGCGAGGCTGGCGCAGCGATTGATTCGGCAATTGTGGGCGTGGTGGACGCTATCGAAGAAACGAACTGACAGGAAAAAGAAGGACAGGAAAAATCTCTCTGCATCCGTGCAATTGATTTTCCTGTCCACTTTTTTCCGTCAGTGAATTGACTTAAAAGCCCAATCCCTTCGTTCCTGTTTTCACCTTCAACAGCTCATGATTTGCGGTGATGTACAGCGTCGAGCCATCATCGCCAAAGCCTACATTTGCCGTCGGTACGCCCGTATCAATCGTGCCCAGATGTTTGCCATCGGGCGAAAAGATCAACACGCCGCCCGGTCCCGTCGCCCACAGATTTCCGTCCTTATCCACTTTCAGGCCATCGGGCAATCCGGGACGTTTTTCCTTCACCCACGCGGTCGTATCAAAGAACACTTTGCCTTTATCAAGCGTGCCGTCCGCTTTCACTGGGTATGCCATCCAAATCGCTTTATCAGGATCAGATGAGGCTACATACAGCGTCTTTTCATCAGGCGAAAACGCGATGCCGTTTGGGCGCGTGACTTCTTTCGTCAGCAATGTGATCTGACCATTTTTCGCCAAACGATACACGCCGCAATAATCCATTTCGCGCGCCGGGTCTTCTGCACCTTTCGGCAAACCGTACGGCGGATCGGTGAAATACAAATCGCCGTTCGATTTGTAAACCAAGTCGTTCGGGCTATTGAAGCGTTTGCCTTCAAATTTGCCCGCCAACGCAGTCCGCTGCTTGCCGTCATTTTCCAAACGGACAACGACGCGATCTCCGTGTGCGCAGGCGACGAGGCGTCCCTGGGCATCATACGTCAAGCCATTGGTGCCCGGCTCGCGGCCTGTAAACGCAGCCGTTCCGGTATAGCCCGCAGGCTTCAAATAATCGCTCGCGGCCTTCCCGTCCCATTTCACGATGCGATTGTTCGGGATGTCAGAAAACAGCAGATAGCTGTCTTTTTTGTTCCACACCGGCCCTTCCGACCATTCAAAGCCGCCCGCTAATTTTTCGACTTTGACATCGGGCGCTAAGAGTTTGTCGAGCGCGGGATCAAGGCGCGTAATTTTCACGACAGGTGCAGCCGCTTCTGCTGGTTTCGAGGCAGCGGGTGCAGTTGAGGTTGTAGTGGAAGGTGTAGGTGCTTGCGGTGTCGAGCAAGCCGTCAGTGCAGCAAGCGAAAGAGCGATTGCAAAACTCGCAGTTCGTTTCATGGACAGGTCTCCTTGTTGGTAATGGTAATGCGTTCGGTTTGCTCGCATACCATACGTGTAAGAAGGTTGAGCCGTCAATTGAAACGGCGATTGCGTATTAACGAAAGTGTGACACCTATTCTTTCTGGTTATCTGAAAATGCTGCTTGGCACTGCTCACATAGCCCCATCTCATCAAGTGCCAGTTCATCAAGCAATCGGCGCAATTTTACAGGAGTATGTGCTGTGCTGAAAGATTTTGGCTCAGGCATTTGCGGCTTGTAGCCTTTGTAATGGCAGCAAACACATTCATTCACCCATTGGCGAAGGTAAGAATTTGGCTTTAGATATTTGTCAACGTCTGTTTCCTGATTGCTCATAGTGCGAAGACAGATTCATAGTGGATACCCTTACACTTCAATCCCCTGTTTCCCAAAAAATTTCTTCAGCGCCGGATACACATCTTCTTTCTCGTCAATTCGCACACCGATGAAGCGGTCTTTGTTTTTGATGCGGTCTTCAAAAATCGAAAGCAATGCGCCGGACGCGCGCCGATAGGCCGAACCGCCCTCTTCACCGATTTCGCCGTAGCCGAACAGGTTGCAGGTTTCGATCAATTTGTCGGCCAGCTTCACGGCTTCGTCGTTGTCCGAGTAATAGTTGTCGCCGTCCGAAAAATGAAATGGATAGATGTTCCAATCGCGCGGTGGATAGCGTTCGGCGATGAGGTCGAGCGCGAGTTTGTAAGCAGAGCTGACGACTGTGCCGCCCGATTCGCCTTGCGTGAAGAATTGCTCTTCGGTGACTTCTTTGGCTTCGGTGTGGTGACTGATGAAGACGATTTGCACGTGATCGTATTTGGTGCGCAGAAACCGCACCATCCAGAAATAAAAGCTGCGCGCGATATATTTTTTGAACTCGCTCATGGAACCCGAAACGTCCATCATCGCAATAATCACGGCATTGGATTCGTATTTGAGTTCTTCTTCCCAGCTCTTGAACCGCAGGTCGTCTTTTTTGAAGCCGCCGACTTTCGCTTGCCCTTGTTCGCGCGCGTTGCGACGAATGTTTTCGAGCAGTGAGCGTCGCTTATCCAAATTCGACATCGCGCCCGTGCGGCGGATTTCGGTGAACTTTGTGGTTTTGGATTGCACGGCCTGCTTGGCTTTTTCTTCCAAAAACGGAAGCTGCAAATCCTCAAAAATCAGCGCCGCAATTTCGTCAATATTAACGTCCGCCTCATAGTAATCCTGCCCCGGATTGCTGCCTGCTTCGCCGGAACCCTGTCCTTGTTGCTGTTGGCCTTCGCGCCCGATCACATCGCCGACTTTGGTCTTGCCATCGCCCTGTCCGACGTGTTTTTTCTTACGGTAATCAAAGCGGAATTTGTATTCGTCCAATGCGCGCATCGGGATTTTGACCTGTTTGCGGCCTTTGGAAAGGATGATGGATTCGTTGGAAACGATGGAGCCGAGGTTTTTCTTGACCGCGTCTTTGACGCGTTCTTTATGGCGTTCCTGATCTATGATGCCTTTGCGTTGCAGCGACCAATCATTGCGTTGTACCGACATAAGTTATACGACCTCGACTTAGATGGTTGGGGCGGGGAAGAACATTCTACATCTTTTCAGGTTACGACGGGATGATTTTGTTTGTGGCAAAATGGAGCATAGCCTGGACACGAATCACCAAAACAGGGCGGGGAGAAATTCGTGCAACTCCGCGTTATCTGTGCCACTGTCGTTCCTTTGAACTTCCTGAAGACCTCATCTTCACGTTCCTCGCAACAGCAAAGGGCTTGCAGTTCCCGCCAAAATCAATGACCATAAGCGCGTCATCACGAGCTGAAATAAAAGACGATTCTTTTGACATCGGAAAGCGAAGGAACCCTGTTTGGACAAGAACTCTGCGACCAAAACACAAGCTTCATCTGTGGCGATCACGGACTATTTCAAACAACAATCGGCGCGCGTTGAGCAATGGCTTGAACGATTATTGCCTGCGTCGAACAAAGCGCCTGTGACCATTCACGAGGCGATGCGCTACAGCATTTTTGCGGGTGGCAAACGGTTACGCCCCGCGTTGGTGATTGCGACAGGCGAAGTCTTTGACGCCGATGAGCAAGCGTTGTTGCCGACGGCTTGTGCTTTGGAAATGATTCACACCTATTCGCTGATTCACGATGATTTGCCCGCGATGGACAACGACGATTTGCGGCGCGGGCGTCCGACGAATCACAAAGTGTACGGCGAAGCGATGGCGATTCTGGCGGGCGATGCGTTGCTGACTCAGGCCTTCATCACGTTGGCAAATTTAGAAGGCGTGAGCGCCGAAACAAAAGTGCGCGTGAGCGCCGAAGTGGCGCAGGCTGCTGGCACGGTGAACGCCTTAATCGGCGGGCAAGTCCTCGATATTCAAAACGAAGGTAGGCCGGTCACGGCAGAAGAACTTGATGCCATTCATCGGGCGAAAACCGGCGCGCTGATTCGCTGCTGTGTGCGCGTGGGCGCAATGATCGGTGGCGCAAGCGAAAGCGAATTGCAATTGTTGACGGAGTACGCTGAGAAATCAGGCCTGGCGTTTCAGATCGCGGACGATGTGCTGGATGCGACTGCCACCAGTGAAGAACTGGGCAAAACCGCAGGCAAGGATGAAGCTTCGCAAAAAGCGACGTATGTGGCTCTGTATGGCATTGAAAGCGCCCGCCAGCGTGCCGAACAGCTTTGTCAGGAAGCCATCGAAGCGGTGCAAAAGATTGGACGCGAAACCGCCCAGTTAGAAGCCATCGCGCGGTTCATTGTTGAGCGGAAACATTAAACGACGAGCTTATTGCCCGACCAGTTTTTCCTGCGTTACTTGCATTGCGCGTAATACTTCGGCCTCGTCAAACGAACTCACCTGCCCCTGTTCGTAGAGGACTCGCCCCGCGACCATCGTAAAAATCACATCCTGCGCCGAGCCGCTAAAAATAATCGCCGTTGCCGGATCGTAATGCGGCGTGTTGTGTGCGCGGCGCAAATCAATAGCAACCAAATCGGCTTGCTTGCCCACTTCGAGCGAGCCGATTTTGTCTTCCAGATTCAACACGCGCGCGCCGTCCAGCGTGATCATTTTCAGCATCGCATTCGGATCAAATAAAAGCGGATCACGTTGAGCGGCTTGATGCAGCAACGCACAGAAACGCGCTTCTTCGATCAAGTCACAAGTATTGTTGCTGGCGACGCTGTCGGTGCCTAATCCGACCTCCAGCCCCGCTCGCATCATCGCCGTCAGCGGCGCAATGCCGTGTCCGAACTTCGCATTGGATTTAGGGCAATGGGCGACGCGTGCGCCGGATTCTTTCAGCAACGCGATGTCTTCGTCATCCACCGTCACACAATGAATGAGCAGCGGTGCCGCCTCCAACACGCCGAGTTGCTGAAAATATTGAATCGTCGAACAACCCGGCGCAGTGAATTCAATGCCGCGCCGATTGAGTGATTCGGCAAACGCGCCCGTGCCATCGCGCAGCAGCTTCACTTCGTCCTGCGATTCTGCGGTGTGAATCGCAATGTCTATGGCCATCTCAAAACTGAGTTCCGCAACTTTGGCAAAGAGCCGATCCGAAACCGAATACGGTGCGTGCGGCGACACGCCGAGCCGCACGCGCTCCTGTGCGCCCACGTCAAAAATATGCTCGTGCAAATCGTAGAGCTTTCGTTCGATGGCTTGCGTGCTGGCGTCGGCCTGTTCGACGTGCGGTCCGAAGCATTCCTGAAAGACAACGCCACGCAAACCGCTTTCGATCAGGGCTTCGAGCGTCGCTGTTGCATCAGCAGTATCGCCGAGCGTCGTAACCCCTGCGCGAATCGCTTCGATGCAACCGAGACGTGCGCTGGTCAACAAATCGTCACTGCTCAATCGTTCGCTTTTGAGTTGAATCAGGTTGGCGATCCAGCGTTGAAAATGCGGTTCTTCAAGGCGACCGCGAAAGGCTGTGAGTTCGAGGTGACTGTGAACATTGACGAAGCCGGGCAGGATCGCTGCCTCGCCAAAATCCCGCACGGGCGCGGCAGGAAATTGTGCGCGCAGTTCTGCCAACGAACCGACGGCGAGAATTTGATCGGCATTCACTACGACTGCGCCCTTGGCCAACGGCGGCGCAGTGATGGGAAGAAGCCAATGCGCGCTGAAAATCGTGGTCATAGTAATTCTTCGCACTCTCTAGTGTCTGCAATAGACACAGAGAGTGTAGCCATATTTGACGGATTTCGTCGAATGTCCATCCTCAACAAAGAGTTCCGTCAAGAGTTCCGTTCAGGTTTATTTTGCACGAGCTTGAGAATCAATCCCTTTTCTCCTATCGCCCAAACTTCATTTTCAGTTGTCACCTGTAGGACATTAATACTCTTCACTTTTTTATTGTTGTACACAAAATCCCAATTCACTCCTCCATCTAGGGAATTCAGAATGATCCCAATCCTTTTTTCAAAATCCTCAATTCTATTGGTAGGGGAATGATAGCCGCTGGCTAAAATTTGATTTCCTGGAAGAAAAATAGCATCCGTTATCACAACCCCAAAACGGTAGTTATGCACTGAATTATCCTGCCCTATATGGATGAGTTGACCACCCATTCCTTCTTTGCTGTCAGTAGATGTTACAAACCACAAACTTTGATTCGTGCCCCTCTTTATTTTTACTGGTTCTGTGTATCCAAAAGGGTTGAGTTTTAAGATGGAGCGGAGTTGCCAGTTTTTCCCTACGTCATCAGTAATCCCAACACCACCGACGAGCAAATCATTCGTCAGCACAACTGCTTGCCCATTTACCTCCCCCAAAACACTGTAAAAAGGACAATCATCTAAATATTGATGTGGAGCCAGCCGACACAATCCATCCAGAATATCCTCCCAGTGCTGCCCCTGATCTCTGGTGTGATAGATTCTTGTCCCCCAGGCCCAGCCTTCCTGTTCTGTTACGAATTGAATCTCCCGAATTATCATTGGATGCTCAGTTATCACCCTTTGCCAGCTTGTCCCCCCATCTTTCGTTTGCCACAACCAAGGATTGAGCGGAGGGTAACGATCCAATTGTTTGTGTGATCGTTCCTCTTCTGAAGGAGAGGAAATCAAGGACACCCATCCTTGCTCAGGACTCACAAAACTTATGTTTGAAATCTCCGCTCCATCAGGAATTGCGATTCCCACTCTTGTCCAGGATTTACCGCCGTTAATTGTTTTAAAAAGGCGATTCCTGTTGTCTGAAACATACCCAATTCCTTTGGTCGGAAATATCAAACTGCGGGCCTCACAAGGGCGGGATGTTTCAGTCACAGTCCAATGAACTGCCTTTCGTTTATGGAGAACGCCGTCAATCTCAGTCGCCACTTGAATAGAAGGAGTGGGCAGGGCAATCCTTTGAACCTGGAGAGGCTTTGATTCTGAAACTCGACAGGAGAGAAGTATAGCGACAACACAAATACTGAAGCAGCCAAGAAGAATGAATCGCTCAATTACCAATTTTCCTTTTGGGTTGGATAATATGGGATTCGTGCAGTTCATCATGCAGATTTATACCTTACGAACTACGAGGTTTGATTATTTGTCTTGATACCGCAAAATCAATCCATCGCCGCCGACTGCCCAAATCGCTTTTTTCTTCGCGACTAACCCATACAGATTTTGCTTGGTGCCGCTTTCTTGTTGGAGCCACGTTTTGCCGCCATCTCCTGTGCGCAACACGGTTCCATTGAAGCCAATGATGAAACCCAGATCGTCATTCACAAACGCCACGCTCAGCAGGGAAGGGCGATCTTTGGGCTTGAACGAATCCAAAATATCTATCTTGACTTTATCCCAGGACAAACCACCGTTTTCGGTGCGCAGGACCAATCCACCATCGCCCACAATCACGGCTTCTTTTTTGCTGATGGCGTCAATGTGATAAAGGTGCGATTGTGCGCCGCTGGTTTGTTTGGCCCAGGTGCGCCCGGAATCTTCGGTAAAAAGAATGATTCCTTTACCGCCAACAATCCATCCGTATTTGTCGTTGATGAAACGAACGTGAACGAGTTCTTCTTTGGTTCCGCTTTCCTGTTGCGCCCAGGATTGCCCGCCATCTTCTGTGTGAAAAATGCGGCCTTCGGTCCCAACCACCCAACCTTTTTTCTTGCTCGGAAACGCGAGGCTGTACAACTCCGGCAAGTCCTGTTTGGCGACATTTTTGGGCGCGACAATTTGGAAAATAGGGTCCGCCGACCATGTGTTGCCGCCGTCCAACGTGCGATAAATGCGCGCACCGCTGGCCACAAGAAAGCCATCTTTTTTGTTCAGGAAAACCACATCGCTGATGGCTGTTTTGACGCTGGATTCCTGCGCGGACCACCGTTCTCCTTCATTTTGTGTGGCCCGAATGATGCCGCGATCTCCGACAATCCAACCGTTTTCCTTATCGGCGAAAAACACTGCATTCAGGTCACAGCGGGAGCCTTTGTTATCGCATTTTGTATCGTCCTGCCGCACGATTTGCCACTGTGCCTGCACGTTGCAAGTCAGCAAAATCCAGAAAGCCGCATAAAGTAAAAATCGAGCCGAAACGTTCATTTACCCTTCTCCTCTTTGCGAAAATTGTATTGCACGACTGCGCTCACGTTCACCGGGCGACCATTTAATTTGGCTGGTTCAAATCGCAATTGTTTGACCGTTGCAACGGAAGCTTCATCCAATCCGAAGCCGCCCCAACGAATCACTTCGACTGCGCCGATTCGCCCGTCTGCTTGAAACACCGCCTGGAGTTCGATGGTTGCCGTGATGCCTGCAAATTCAGCCGTTTCGTTGTACTCCGGTTTGGTGCGCCGATAAAATTGTGGAGGCTTGATATTTAACTTTATGGCCTCATCCGAAGACAACTCGTATAACTCTGCCGCTAAATCATTCGTTGTTTCTTGTGACGGAGATTTTATGGCATCCGTGCATTGTCGCCAAATCGTTTCCACTAATTCGGTCAGTTGTTTGTTGGCCAGACTCTCGTTTGCGGCTTGCGATTTCTCAAAGGAAAAGCGTCGCAATTGACCGCTGCGTGTCTCGACCAAAAACGCGCCGACCATCACATCGAAGTAAAACTCTTTTTCTGAGGCCAACCGCCGCACCACTCTGGACAGGCCGATCAGGTAGTAATCGCACCCGATGCTCAAGCCCAAGGCGCGCGCTTCATCCAGCTTGAGGTTCAGGCTGCCATTGTAGCCTGCGCCCTTCAGCGCAATATTCATTTGGTCAGGATCAACGAGCGTGAATTCCGATTGGCTGATAACTTTGCGCAAGTGCGTTGAGGCGGAGGTCTCACCATTGAAATTCAAAACAGCGAAGCGTGGCTGGGCCAACGCGAAATCAAAAGGCAAAAGGCAAAAGGCGAAAAACACAAAGAAGAGTGCGGCACCGCTTTTCTCAAAAGAAAAAATGAAGTGCCAGTCTTTTAACTTGTGACATTTACCATTTGCCTTTTGATTTGTTGTGTTCATTTGCCTTTCCAAAGCGCCTCTATAACCTGTCCCACTTCTGCGGGGTAGCAAATGCGATGAATCGCATAGCCGCTCATGCTGCGGACAACTTCGGAAACATCCGCAATATCACAAAGCTCACGCGTGCCGCGTCGTTCGATGTAGAGACGCGCTTTGCCTTCGGGACGATAGTAGCTGTAGTAGGGCACATCGGCGGCGCGGTCTTCGATCAGATAATAGGCTGGATCATAGCCGAGGCTGGCAATTTGGGTTCGCGCTTCAGCGACCAGGCTCTTACGTTCGTTTTCAGGGAAATCAACGTCGCGCGCTTTAAAAAGACGTCGCTCAATGAATCGCGTCGCTAGGTCGCTTAAAACCGGATCGTGGTCACGCGCCCATTGCTTGATATGAAACATCACATCATGGTCGTCAAAGAGCGAGTAATCTTCGACCGATAATTCCTGCCCCGTCAGCACGCGTTGCATCACAGAACCATCCAGCAAAAAGCCAATTTGCCCAGCCGTTGCCAGTTCGACCGCGCGGCGCATAATGCACTGCAACACGGTTTCCGCCGACCGCAACGTGCGATGAAAATAGACTTGCCGAAACATGTAATAACGCGCGCGCAAATACTCTTCCGCCGCGTATAGGCCATTTGCAGCGAGGTAGACGCGATCATTTGCCAAATCCACTTCCAGCGATTGCAGCAACCACTCCAAATCATAATTGCCGTACTGCGCGCCAGTCATCAAACTGTCACGCAATAAGTAATCGAAGCGATCTACATCCAATTGCGAAGAAACAAGCTGGCACACAAAGGCCGGGCGATATTTGTTTTCGATAGCGGCGACGACTTTGTCGGGCAAAGCGGAATCAAATTCGACGAGCAGTTGATGCACCTGTGTGTCGGGATCAGCGATGATTTTGACCGTCCAGCTTTCGTGACTTTGATGCAGCACCTTTTCCATCACGTGTGAAAACGGCCAATGGCCAATGTCATGCAACATTGCCGCGACACGCGCAACAACGCGGGCTTCGGAACTGATCGCATATTTTTCGCCGAAGCGATTCATCACGCGTGTCATCAGGTGCATCACGCCTAAACTATGCGTAAAACGCGAATGTTCTG
>JAEUQN010000009.1 GCA_016789725.1 Blastocatellia bacterium
CAGAAACATTTATTAGAAACGAAAGTTCAATATCCCGTTCCCTGATAGACAAGCGGTCTACTGTAATGTATCGGTGAGGCTCAAAAATGCGACCCCCTCCTGCAATCTCTAGGGCCTGCATTGCTGTGCTTTTCCCGCTTCCATTCGGCCCAACAATCAACGTAAACCTCCCCAGCGGCAACGTCGTATCGCGCAAGGCCTTGAAGTTCTTAAATTCGATAGATTCAATCATACACACCTCATAATCGCTGAATTGGCAAAGCGACGGGGCTATTGTAAGATTAGCCATCGTTTCTACCAAACCGATAACGGCTTTATTTCTCCATCAACCTGCGAAAGGAATTCTCATGTCAGACCCCATCATTAACGCACTTACTACCTTCACAGAAGAAGAACAATTATTTGCCAACAGCGTCCGCGAATTTGCTGAAGCGGAAATCAAACCTTATGTCCGCGAAATGGACGCGGCAGGCAAAATGCGCCCGGAAATCCTCAGCAAAGCGTTTGAGCTTGGGCTGATGGGCATTGAAGTTCCCGACGAATACGGTGGCTCCGGCGGCACGTTTTTTATGGCCTGCGTAGCGATTGAAGAACTCGCGCGCGTGGACGCTTCGGTCAGCGTGTGCGTGGACGTGAACAACACGCTGGTCGCCAATGCGTTCTTGAATTACGGCACGGAAGAGCAACGCAAAAAGTATCTACAGATGCTCAGCACGACGACCGTCGGCGCGTATGCCTTGAGCGAGGCGGCCTCAGGTTCCGACGCTTTCGCCTTACAGACCAAAGCCGAAGACAAAGGCGATCATTACGTGCTGAACGGACGCAAGCTGTGGATCACGAACGGCAACGAAGCGGGCATTTTTATTGTGTTTGCGACGCTTGATTCCAGCAAAGGCTACAAAGGCATCACGGCGTTCATCGTCGAAAAAGACTTCCCCGGATTTTCGGTCGGACACAAAGAAGACAAGCTCGGCATCCGCGCTTCTTCGACGACGGAATTGATTCTGGAAGATTGCCGCGTGCCGAAAGATTGCGTGCTCGGCGAAGTCGGCAAAGGCTACAAGATTGCGATTGAAACGCTGAACGAAGGCCGCATCGGCATCGGCGCGCAAATGATCGGTATCGCGCGCGGAGCTTATGAATACGCGCTGGCGTACACGAAAGAACGCAAACAATTCGGACAAGCACTGAGCGAGTTCCAAGGCGTGCAATTCCAGCTCGCCGAAATGGCCGTCAAAGTCGAAGCCGCACGCCTGATGGTCTACAATGCGGCGCGCCTGAAAGACGCAAAACAACCGTTCATCAAACAGGCCGCAATGGCGAAATTGTTTTCGTCCGAAGTCGCAGAGGAAGTCTCATCGCTCGCGGTGAATTTGTATGGCGGCTATGGCTATGTGAAAGATTATCCGGTCGAAAAATATTACCGCGATTGCAAGATCGGACAGATTTACGAAGGCACGTCGAACATGCAAAAACAGACGATTGCCAAATTGGTGTTAGCTGAATAGAACGAACAGAAATCAAAAGGCAAAAGGCAAATATCAAAAATCAAAAGGGCGGCACTTTATTTTTTTCTTTCTGAAAAATAAAAAAATCTTCCGACCTTTTGCCTTTTGCCTTTTGATATTTGCCTTTTGATTTAGGAACTTATTGTGAGCAATTGGACGATTTCAACCGCAACGCCGAACTACTTGGCCGGACTCAATGAACCACAACGCGAAGCCGCCGCGACTGCCGAAGGGCCGTTATTGATTTTAGCCGGAGCGGGTTCGGGTAAGACGCGCGTCATCACGTATCGCATCGCGCATTTGATTGCGAACTGTAATGTGCGCCCAGAAAACATCCTCGCCGTCACCTTCACGAACAAAGCCGCAGGCGAAATGAAAGAGCGTGTGGAGAAGCTGTTGACTGATTACTTCAAGGACACACAACGCACTGGCTCGCCCTTGCTTTCGACGTTTCACTCGTTGTGTGTACGGATTCTGCGACGCGACATCGAACGACTGGGACGCGGCTACACGCGGTCGTTCACGATTTATGACACGGACGATCAGCAAAAAGTCGTGCGCAACATCATGAAAGATTTGGGCTACGACGACAAAGCCCAAACGCCGCGCGCCGTGCAAAGTGCGATCAGTGCCGCGAAAAACAAAGGCGAAGACCCAAAGATGTATGCCGCGCGCTACGAGTTTCAAGACGAACGCAAAGCGCGCATCGCTCGTGTGTACGCCCGCTACGAACAACAACTGCAAAACGCGAACGCTGTAGATTTCGACGACTTGCTGATTCGCACCGTGCAATTGTTGCGGCACGATCTGGACACGCGCGATTACTACCACAAACGCTTTCGTCATGTGATGGTGGATGAATTTCAAGACACGAACGGCATTCAATACGAACTCGTGCGTCTGCTGGTCGAAGGCCGTGAATACGGAAATAGTTTAGCGGAAGATCATTGGAATAATCGCAGCTTATGTGTGGTGGGAGATGACGGGCAATCAATTTACGCCTTTCGCGGTTCAGATTTCCGCATCCTGCTCGGCTATCAAAAGGACTACAAAAACGCGAAGGTCGTAAAGCTCGAAGAGAATTATCGCTCGACCAAACATATTCTCGAAGCGGCGAACAAAGTCATTGCCAACAATAAAGACCGCATCGAAAAAACGCTCTATACCAACAGCGGCGAAGGCGCGAAGATTCGCTATTCTCAAGTCTACGACGGCGATGCCGAAGCGCGCTTTGTCGTCTCCAAAATCGAAGAGCATCAATTGCGCGAACCGAATCTCAAGACCGCGATTTTGTATCGCACGAATGCGCAATCGCGCTTGTTTGAAGAGGCGTGTCGGCGTGCAGGCTTGCGCTACAACCTGGTCGGCGGTTTCAGTTTCTATGATCGCGCTGAAGTCAAAGATGTGATCGCGTATTTGAAACTGGCGATGAATACGGCGGATTCAATTGCGCTGTCGCGCATCATCAACGTACCGACGCGTGCTATCGGCAAAACGACGATGGATGAAGTCGAACGCCGCGCGGCGGAGTTGGGCGTGTCGTTGTGGGAAGCAATTGCCTACGTGATTGACAATCAAACACTGCCCGCGCGTGCGACCACGGCACTGCAAAGCTTCCGCGACATCGTCACGAATCTTGTTTCCAAAACCCAAACCGAACCGCTTTCGGAAATCGTCAAAGCTGCCGTGATTGACACTGGCTACGAACGCGCGCTGAAAATGGAAGGCACAGAAGAAGCTGAAGCGCGTTTGCTCAACCTGGAAGAACTGGTCAACGCTGCTGCCGAAGCCGAAGAGCAAGGCGAAACGTTGCGCGACTTCCTCGATCACGCGGCGCTCGTGTCCGACGCCGATCAATACAAAGAAGAAGCGCAAGTGACGTTGATGACGATGCACGCGGCGAAAGGCTTGGAATTCCCCCTCGTCTTCATTGCCGGGCTGGAGGAAAACTTGTTTCCGCACTCGCGCGTGCGCGACAATGCGGCGGAGTTGGAAGAAGAGCGTCGTCTTTGTTATGTGGCGATTACCCGAGCGGAAAGATTTTTGTACCTGACGCACGCGCTGAAACGCCGTGTGTACGGTGAGGAGCTGCCTGCGGAACCGTCGCGCTTTCTGATGGAGTTCCCAATTGAGATTATTGAAGATGTGAGCAAAGGCCCCAGTTGGCTGAGTTTTTCCTACAAAAATCCAACCGCTAAAGATCACACAAATTCCGGCGATTTGCGATATGAGTATGACGAGCCGTATCAATCCAAACGGACGAGCAATTATTCGGGGCGAACTTACAATAACACCGACAGTGTCCGTGATTTTTTTGCCCGCAAGGATAAACCTGCCAATCCGCCATCTTTCCAGCGACCCTCTTCCAGCAGCGCACCACGCCTTGTGCCTTCTTCGCCCAATCGCGGCACAAGCAGTGATTCTGGCAGTAAATCCGGCTTCACCGTTGGCACGCGCGTGCGGCACGCAAAATACGGGCAAGGCTTGATTATCAAGCGCGAAGGCGATGGCGAAGACGCGAAGTTGACGATTAACTTTCCAGGGTTTGGCACCAAAAAAATGATTGCGAAGTTTGCGGGATTGGAGAAGTTGTAAGAATGTTGAGAGGTCTTTTTCTCAGCCTCCAATTGCGTGCAAAAGCAAATGCGTGAGGTAAAACAGCGCCACACCTGCAAAAATGGAGAGGGAAGCTTTCCACCCACCTTCGCGGTTAATTTCAGGAATTAAATCGGACGCTGCAATGTATAGCGTGGCTCCGGCAGACAACGGCAGAGCGACGATCAGCGCTCGCTCAACAATCACCACACAAAAGATTCCGGCAAGGGTGGCTATCGAAATAAGTAATGTCGCGGTGATGGCGGTGCGCCCTGTCTTTCCTGCACTCATCATAATCGAGGCGACCGTGAAGCCTTCGGGGACCTTGTGGATTAATACGGCGAGAAACAGTAGCAATCCCAATCGCAAGTTAACAAGTAATCCCGACGCAATCGTCACGCCGTCGAAAAAGGCATGAATCGCCAGCGCCACAACCGCAGTAACGGCGACTCCGTGGCGATGCATTTCTTCTGTGTGGGTCTCTTCGCCAAAATGAAAATGCGGGGCAATCGTGTGTTCAAATAACTGAATGATCAAATATCCTGCCAAGAGCCAAATCGCTGTAGCGCCGCCTCCTGCTTGCTCGAAACTCTCAGGAATCATTTCCAGTACCACCGCCGCCAGCATAAATCCTGCGCCAAATCCCAATATGTATTTCAATCGCCCACGATCTGTTTCAGGTGACCTGGAAACCAGCCACCCTCCCAGCAGGTTTCCAGCGGCAGCCATTAGGCCAAAGAGAAGCAATTGAAAAGATTGGGTCATCAAGAGCAAGGTGGAAAAAGTTGAAATTTACCAGGAACTGGCAAGATACAAGGAAGTCATAGAAATTCCAAGCCTCGACGTCGGAAAAGAGCGTGCCCAGTAAAGCGTTTAGGTTAAACAGCTATTGAGAGATACTGAGTTCGTAAAGCGTTTTGCTTGTCCAATTCAATCAAGCACTTAGCTGATTTGACTTGAGAAAATAATTTAGCTTCAAAAATGTCATAAAATAGCTTGACATCCACTGATTGCTACAATAGTATGCGGCTATCCAGTGGGACAAAGTGGTCTAAAGTGGTATGTGAGAGTAACTTAGCGTTTTAATTTCAACTTCTACTTGAGGCCATAAGCGTTTGATTAAAAAAGGGCTTAGCCGAAAAAGCTAGTCAAAAAGCATTTTGAACCTCCGAATATTGGACCTGTCCCAACGCTAGTTGCCGCAATGTGGATATTGAGAATCAGATGCTACGTGGAAGTTATACAGCAACGGTGGATGATAAGGGGCGGGTCAAGATTCCCGCAAGCTTCAAAAGATACCTGGAGCAGCATTACGGCAATCCCGAATTTTATGTGACGAGTTTGGATGGAGAGAGTGCCCGGATTTACCCACTTTCGGAGTGGGAAGAGATTGAAAACAAGTTATCGTTGCTGCCCTCGTTGGACCCGGTCAAGCGAAAATTTCTGGATCGCGTGAATTATTACGGGCAAACGCAATCGTTGGACGCCAATGGGCGAATCCTGATTCACCCGTTGCTGCGCGGTGCGGCAGAATTGTTGGGCGAGGTAATGATCTTTGGATATTTGACTTATCTGGAAATTTGGAGCGCGGATCGTTTCCGGCGTTCGAGGTTGGCGGAACCGTTCACTGATGAAGATGCTGACCGGATTGCTCGCCTGGGAATTTGAGATTTGAAGTTTGAGAGTTGCCATGTCGCTTGAATCTCCGCATGACCTGCATCTTCCGGTGATGCTGGCTGAATCCCTGGAAGCCTTGAATGCTACCAAGGGAGGTTTGTTTATTGATGCGACCTTGGGAATGGGTGGTCACAGTGAGGGGATTTTGCAGGCCTCGCCAGGCAATCGCGTGATCGGGCTGGATCGGGACGCAGAGGCCATTGAGTTGGCGCAACAGCGGCTCGCAAGATTTGGTGAAAGGTTTTCGGCGATTCATACGGACTATCGCCAGATAAAACAATCGTTACTTGAAAAAGGAATCGCCTCAGTCAACGGCATCATCGCTGATTTGGGTATTTCGTCCTTTCAGTTGGATACGCCAGAGCGAGGCTTCAGTTTTCGCTTCACGGATGATTCGCCGCTGGATATGCGGATGAATCGCGCCGACCCGACAACCGCTGCGGACATCGTCACTCACTGGAGTGAGCGCGATCTGGCGGATTTGATTTTTGAATATGGTGAAGAACGGGCTTCCCGCAGGATTGCGCACCGCATCGTGCAAGCCCGAACCAAAGAACCTTTTCGCACGACGAAGCAATTAGCAGACCTAGTCATCGCTGCGGTCCATCAAAAGGGCCACTGGAAGATTCATCCTGCGACCAAAACGTTTCAGGCTTTACGAATTGCGGTCAATCAGGAATTAGACGGGCTAGATCAGTTCGTCGTGGATGCGGTTGATTTATTGGCTGTGGATGGAAGGATGGTGGTGATTACGTTTCATTCGCTTGAAGACAGGCTCATCAAGCAGGCTTTGAAGTTTCAATCTGGTCACTGCGTTTGCCCTCCTCAGCTACCAGACTGTCGTTGTGGAACCGCGCGGCGTGTTGAGCTTCTCACCAGCAAGCCCGCTCAACCGTGCGAGAGTGAATTGCTTGCAAATCCTCGTGCCCGGAGCGCCAAACTCCGCGCTTGTCGAAAGCTGTAGCCCTTCACTCAGAACTAAAAATCCCCAATTCCCTTTGCCGGAGGAATTGATCATGAACATGCATTTTCGCCCAAAGATCCAGAATGGCCCGGTGGCCAAAAGATCGCGGACTGGATCTACAACTCAATCCATGCCACGTCCTGCTAAGCCTTTTTCCTTTGCTGCTGTCGCACCAATTTGGTCGGGGGCTTCGGTTGGGGAACTGACTCAGAGTGGATTGGCCGCAATAGGTTTAGATGGACGCCTGCAATCCACGAAAGTGATGACCAAAGAAAAAGCGACCTCGCGCTCTCGGGTGTTGCTGGGATTGATTGGCTGTGGCGTTTTGCTGACAAGTGGGTTTATGTTCAGTCTACGCGATCATTTCACGGCGTATGCTTTTGGACGTGACGAAGTGAAGTTGAAGTCAAAGATTGAGCAAGCCGAGACCGAACAGCAGCACCTTGATGTCAAATTAAAGCGTGCGGGAAATCCGCAAGCTCTGGAGCAAGCCGCGCGTGAAGCCGGGCTTCTGCCGCTGGGGTTGGAGCGGAAAAAAGTTGTAATCGCATCAACGAGAGTAACTGCTGCCGAAAAAGCAAAGACTTCTCCATCAGCAAAAAAACCTGCTTCAAAAAGTAAAGCAGCGGAACATTAAACGACCTCAGCAGAGACCACGAGATAGAAAGCAAATGTAATGGCATCCAGAAGTAGTAAAAAACAAAGAAGCATCACCGGTCGGCACATTTTTATTGCGTGTCTCTTTGTGGCCTGGATGGGGGTGATCATTTGGCGACTGGCATATTTGCAGATTGCCCGACACGAAGAGTTGGCCGAAAAATCGGCGCGGCAAAGGCAGGAAACACAAACGATCACTGCTGTGCGCGGCACGATTGTGGATCGGAACAATGCTGTGCTGGTCACCAGTATCGAAACCGATTCGGTGATGGCGGATTTGTATCAAATCAAGGACAACATCAAAGCTGAGATCATAAAAACTTTGGCACCTCCGTTACGGACGACCGAAGCCGCACTCGCCAGCAAACTGAACTCCGGGAATAAAGCACCGGTTTTAGGTGCGAAACTGGATTGGGAAGCTGCTGACCAGATTCGGAAAGCTATCGAAGCCAATAAACTCACGGGGGTGAAGGTGCTGCGCGATACACAACGCCACTACCCCAATGGCTCGCTGGCTGCGCATATCCTTGGAACTGTAAACGCAGAAGAAAAAGGCGTTTCTGGTTTGGAGATGCGCCTGGACAAATTTTTGCGTGGGCAAGACGGGAAACTAGAGTTTGAAAAAGATGCAGTGGGGCGAGCATATTCACAAGAAGAACGCGCTGCCCTGGCAGGCGGACGCATCGTCACAACACTCGATATTGTCCTGCAACACAAAGTCGAACAAGCGCTCGCACAAGCACTGGAAGAAACCAAAGCCGATAGTATCAGCGCGATTGTGATGGACCCGGCGACAGGTGATGTTCTGGCAATGGCAAATGCGCCGACCTTTGAACCAACCGCTCGTTGGCAAGGCACTGAGCAGGAAAAAATCGTCCGCCGCAACCGCGCCATTGTGGATGTGTACGAACCTGGCTCTGTGATGAAAATGGTGACGTACTCTGCGGTGATTGAAGAAGGCCTGGCAAGCCCTGACGATAAAATTAATTGTCGCGGGCCGTATATGAATGGGCCGCATCCTATCTCGGATACACATTCTTATGGTGATTTAACTGTCCGGGATGCGTTGGCCAAATCGTCGAATGTTGGCACGATTCGGCTTGCACTACGCCTGGGGAAGGATCGGTTTGCTGATTACGTGACGCGCTTTGGCTTCGGACAAAAAACCGGCGTTGATTTGCCGGCAGAAGAAATTGGTTTGGTACGGAAGGCGGAAAATTACGAGCCGACTTCATTGCCGTCTATGTCTATCGGGTACAGCGTCGGTGTGACGGCAATTCAGGCTGTTTCTGCGATGGCTTCGATTGCCAATCGTGGTTTATGGGTGCAACCGCACATCTTGAAAAAGATTGTCTCCGCCGATGCAAGCCAGCGCGTGCTGTATGAATTCGAGCCGAAAACCCGACGTGTCTTGCGCGAAGAAACGGCGGATGTGATCAAAAGCATGTTGGCCGGAGTCGTTGAACATGGAACTGCGCGCAATGCCATTCAACTGGCGAGTTACACCGCAGCAGGCAAGACCGGAACCGCAAAAAAAGTTGTCAATGGACGCTATTCAGATTCGGCTTACAACGCTTCGTTTGCAGGGTTTGTTCCGGCCACGAATCCGCGCTTTGCCATTATCGTTGTACTCGACACCCCGAAAGGTGCGCATCAAGGCGGTCAGGTCGCCGCGCCAATCTTCAATCAAATTGCGCAAGCAGCTTTGGGGGATTATGGCGTGTTGCCTGACGTGGATGAATTCCGGCAAAAAATGGTGGCGACGGAAGATGATCTGCGTGCGAAGCCTGCCAAACAACCAGATGCTGCGCTGACGGCAATCAAGGCTGTAGCCGCACCTGTGTCATCTACATCGCCGACACCGAAGGCGAGCGTGAAACCGACCGCAACGCCAGTGTCAGCAAAAGCCAAAGCGACGCCGACTCCCAAAGCGACGCCGATTTTGAAATTGCCTGTTGCCAAATCATCGGTTCGCGTTGAAGCCGCAACAAAACCGGAACCGGCGAAGTCATCCAATGCACCGAACGTCATCGGGCGTAGCCTGCGTGAAGTGGCAAGTCTGTGCAGTCAGGCGGGTTTGAAATTGAAAGCAGTCGGCTCCGGCGTGGCGAAAAGCCAGCGCCGCGTCGGCGACACATTGATCGTTGAATTTCGCTAGTTTCTTGTGGTGAACCGTCAGGGATTAGTTGCGATGCAACTGATCACCGACCACCGACCACCGACCACTATGGTTTTACTGAGTGACATCGCGCGTGAACTAAATGCGCAGGCCAGCGGCGAAGGGCTAAGCGCCTCAGTTGGTGTCAACGTTGCCGCAGTTCATTCGCCCGATGGTTCTGTCGTCACTCACGATTCGCGCCGCGTTGTGCCGGGGGGCATATTCGTAGCCATCAAGGGCGCATCAACTGACGGAAACAACTTCGTCAATCAGGCTACGCAACGCGGCGCGCTCGCCATTATTTCCGATAACCCGCGTCCCGCTAATTTTCATGGCGCGTGGTTACAGGTTGCGGATGCGCGTGCTTCACTGGCGCGCACCGCAGCCCTTGTTTACGGGCATCCTTCACGCTCCTTGAAATTGGTCGGCATCACCGGCACGAACGGTAAAACGACGACGGCGCATTTGTGCGAATCCATTTTTCGAGCTGCCGGAGCCCTGCCTGCAATGATGGGAACCATCGCGCACCGCATCGGCGATCACGAAGAAGTCGCGGCTCATACGACGCCCGAAGCTTCCGAGATTCAAGCGTTCCTGCATCGCGCCGTCGAAGCCAAAGTGAAATATGCCGTGATGGAAGTGTCATCTATCGCGTTGGATTTGCACCGCGCCGATTGTTTGGAATTTGCGGTCGCGGCATTCACGAATTTGACGCAAGACCATTTGGATTATCACGGCACGATGGAAGCGTATGCGGCAGCGAAACGGAAGCTGTTTGAAATGACCAATAGTTACGCAGTCGTCAATATTGATGATGCGTTTGGCGCAACGTTGCCGCAAGCAACCCGCGCACAGGTACTGAGTTATGCGATTGATCGAGGTGCTGATCTTACCCCTGATAAAACTGATTTTGGCATTGCTGGGCTGTCTTTCACGGCTCGCACTCCTGTCGGTGCAATCGAAATTCGCTCGCCTCTCGTCGGGCGTCCGCACGCTTACAACATCCTGTGCGCAGTGGGCATCGGCATCGCGCTTGGCATTGAAACCGAAGCAATCGCGCGTGGCATCAACGCCAGTCACGGCGCGGCTGGCCGATTTGAATGCGCCTCCGACGCGAGCGATGACATCACTGTCGTAGTGGATTACGCACACACGCCCGACGCGCTCGTGAACGTTTTGAAAATTGCGCGCGATGCGGCGAAGGCAAGCGGAGGCCGCGTCATTACAGTGTTTGGTTGCGGTGGCGACAGAGATAAAACCAAACGCCCGTTGATGGGCGAAGACGCTGCAAAGATGAGCGAGGTTGTGATTGCCACGTCTGACAATCCACGCAGCGAGGACCCGGAAGCAATTCTGGCCGACATCGAAGTCGGATTGAAACGCGCGAACGGAACTTATGAATTGATCGTGGATCGGCGCACGGCTATTACAAAAGCCATTACCGAAGCCACACCAAATGATGTGATTGTGATCGCTGGCAAGGGCCACGAGGATTACCAAATCTTAGCCAGCGGCAAAATTCACTTTGATGACCGTGAAGTAGCACGGGAAGCACTTGAACTAAGGAGGGGCGCTGCGAAGTAAGAGGAATTAGCACGTCATTGGACTCATACGGGGTGAGTCACAGGTTGTTCACACAGAGGCGATCCAAAACCTGACAATACGTGCTAATTCCTGTTCCTTCGCAGTGAACAAAAATGCAGTTAAGCGAAATCGCAACGCTCTGTGGTGCTACGCATCGCCTGAATCCGGCGATAGCTGAAACTGTGCCCACAGGCTTTGCGATTGATTCGCGCGCAGTGAAGCCCGGTGAAGTCTTCGTTGCGATTCCCGGCGAGCGCGTGGACGGGCATCAATTCGTTGCTGAAGTTTTGGACCAAGGTGCGCTGGCGGCATTGGTTGTGCATCATCGCTTGCCGTTTGCGAAAACGTTAGCGCCGTACACAGACCGTTTGCTGTTTGTGACCGACACGGCGTGCGCGTTTCAGCAAATGGCGCAGAAGATTTTGACTGCGTGGAATAAGCCAATTGTGGCTGTGACTGGCAGCGCAGGCAAAACGACGATGAAGGATTTGACGGCGCATGTGTTGGAAGGTGTTACCTCAAAAGGCTTCAAATCGCTCGGTAATTTGAACACGAGCTATGGATTACCCCTCACAGTCGGTCGGATGATTTCGGCAGGCGCTGATCCACGAGATTTTGATCTCGCCGTGTTGGAATTCGGCATGAGTTCTTACGGTGAAATCAAACGCCTGACCGAAATCGCTCCGCCGACGGCTGCCATTGTTGGCAATGTCGGAACGGCGCACATTGAGTTCTTCGGCAATAGTGACGGCATCGCTGAAGCCAAAGCCGAAATCGTGGACGGCCTGCAACCAGGCGGCTTGGCGATTCTGAACGCGGATGATCCCCGCGTGAGCAAGATGCGTGAGCGCCGCAGCGATATTTCGATTTTGACCTTTGGCATTGACGCCGACGCTGATGTTCGAGCCGTCAGCATCAACAATGACACCCTGGGCGCGACAAGCTTTGAGTTGCGCACGCCGCGTGGTGACGTTTCGGTAAATTTGCCATTACTAGGTAAGCACAACGTGTACAACGCGCTGGCCGCTGCCGCCGCCGGTCATCATTTCGGAATGAGCGCCAGACAGATCGCGCGGCAGCTTAAAACCGCCGCGCCGTCAAAGATGCGCGGCGAACTCATCAAATTCGCTAACGGTGTGACCGTGATTGATGATTCGTACAACTCAAATCCACCGGCTTTGATTCAGGCTGTGCAAGCGATGGCGAACGCGAAAGGTTTCGTGCGTCGCATCGTTGTCGCTGGCGAAATGCTGGAACTGGGTGAGCAGGGCGCGAGCCTACATCGCAGTTGCGGACAACAGATTGCAGACGCCGGGATTCAGCGTGTGATCGGTGTGCGCGGTTTGTCCAGGTATTTAGTCGCAGGCGCAATGGACGCGGGTGTGCGCGACTCCACGTTTTGCGAAACACCGGAACAAGCTGCCGAACAATTGCTCGGTGAATTACAGGCGGGCGATTTGGTGCTGGTCAAAGGCTCGCGTGGTGTGCGCACTGAGCGTGTGGTCGAGCGACTGAAAGCGGCATTAGGAGGAAATGAGCAATGAGGGATCATTGCGCGGCATAATGCTCTACTACTTATTCTACAAACTTTTGTTCGAGCAGTATGCACATGCCTACCCGGTGCTGAAGGCTTTCAATGTTTTCCAGTACGTCACATTTCGCACGGCGTACGCGACGATCTCAGCGTTCTTAATCACCCTGGTGGTGGGTCCGTGGATGATTCGCAAATTGCGCGAATTCAAATTCGGGCAGGAAATTCGAGAAGAAGGCCCGGCACATCACCAGGCCAAGAAAGGCACGCCCACGATGGGCGGCGTGCTTGTCATCGGTTCGGTCGTCGTCTCTGCGCTGTTATGGGCGGATTTGAAAAATCGGTATTTGTGGATTGCGCTGGTTGGCACCTTAGGCTTTTCGCTGGTTGGCTTTTTGGATGATTACATCAAGATCAAAAAGAAACGAAGCCTGGGCTTAACCGGGCGACAAAAGCTGGTCGGGCAATTTGGAACAGCACTGATCGTGGGTCTGATGCTTAAGCAATTGACAAATTATAGCTGGGTGCTGAGTGTTCCGTTTTTCAAGGAATTTCAGCCTGTTTTGCCGTTCATTGTCTATCTGGGCTTCATCATGCTGTTCACTGTGTTTTGCTCGAATGCTGTGAATTTGACAGATGGATTGGATGGTCTGGCGATTAGTGTGACGGTGGTGGCGGCATCGGCCTTGACTGCATTGGTCTACGTCACTGGCCACGCAAAGTTTGCGGAATATCTGGATTTGGTGCGCAGCACGGGAACTGGTGAATTGACCATCTCGGAATTAACGATTGTCGGAGGTGCGTTGATCGGGGCGAGCCTGGGGTTTCTCTGGTTCAATGCACCGCCCGCCGAAGTTTTCATGGGGGATGTTGGTGCGCTTGGCATCGGCGGAGCCTTGGCAACAATCGCCGTCATCATCAAACAGGAAATCGTGCTCACTATCATTGGCGGCGTATTTATGATTGAGGCGTTATCCGTGATGATTCAGGTAGCGTCGTTCAAGTTGACGAAGAAACGGGTTTTCAAGATGTCGCCGCTGCATCATCACTTTGAATTATCGGGCTGGAAAGAATCGAAGATCGTCTTTCGCTTTTTGATCGCGTCGTTGCTCTTTGCATTGCTGGCGCTTTCGACGTTGAAGCTGAGGTAATGGAACTCGCAGGCAAAAAAACTCTGGTTGTTGGCCTTGGTAAAAGTGGCATCGCTGCTGCCGGGTTTTTGCGCGCACGCGGGGCACACGTGATCGCAAACGATGCGCAACCTGAAGAGAAAATTGCTGCCGCCGCGCAATTGAAAGAGCAGGGAATTGAACTGGTTGCTGGATCGCACCCCATCTCGCTTTTTGAAAATGTAGATTTGATTGTTGCCAGTCCCGGCGTGCCGCTTGCACTTGAATGCTTCCAGAGAGCCAAAACCGCAGGCGTACCGATCATCAGCGAAATCGAATTGGCCGCGCGTTTCCTGCGGGGGCGATTGGTGGGCATCACCGGCTCCAACGGCAAGACGACAACCACGACCTTGATTGGTAAAGTGCTGAAGAACGCGGGCTTGCCCGCGCAAGTCGGCGGCAACATCGGCACACCCCTGATTTCATTGGTCGAAACGTCAAGTGACGATGGATTCACCGTAATTGAACTCAGCAGTTTTCAATTGGAAGCGGTTGAATCGTTGCACTTGTTCGCTGCCGTCTTGCTGAACATCACACCGGATCATTTGGATCGTTACGATTCGATGGATGCTTACGCCGCCGCCAAAGCCAACATCTTTCGCAATCAGACATCCGAAGATTTGGCCGTGCTGAATGCGGATGACACGCGCGTCGCAGCGATGACAACCAACGCGCACAAGACGTTTTTTAGCTGCAAACGTGAATTGGAAGAGGGCCTGTTCTTGCGCGGCGATGAAGTGGTTGCACGGGCGAATGGCGTTGAGAGAACTCTGATTTCACGCCCTGAAATTGGGATTCGCGGCGCGCACAATTTGGAAAACGTGATGGCCACGCTGGCGGTTGGTTTGGCCTGTGGCGCAGGACCGGATTCGATGCGTCACACGATTCATGAATTCAAAGGCGTCGAGCATCGTTTGGAATTTGTGGTCGAAATCAACGGCGTGAAGTTTTACAACGACTCGAAGGCCACGAATGTAGATTCGACGATCAAGGCTCTCGAAGCTTTTGACAGCGGCGTGATCGTGATTTTAGGTGGCAAGGATAAGGGCGGGGATTATGCGCCCCTCGTGCCGCTGATCCAATCGCGCTGCGAACACGTGATTTTGATTGGCGCTGCGGCGAACAAAATTGCTACGGCCTTGGAAAACACGAAGCCGTTGCAGCGCGCAACAACAATGCCCGATGCCGTCCGGCTTGGGTACGAATTGGCGAGAGCTGGCGATGTTGTTTTGCTCGCTCCCGCGTGTGCGAGCTTCGATATGTTCGATAATTACGAACATCGCGGGCGAGTTTTCAAGGACGCTGTGCGGCAGTTGAGAATTGAACATTGAGAACCAGTAATGTGAAGCAAATGAGAATTGCGAGTTGAGTAACACAAACGTATGGCAGCGAAAACAACGAACAAATTGTTTGATGCAATCGAAGAAGCACAGTGGGACATGCTGCTGGCGTGTTCGGCTGTGGGCCTGGCGTTGTTTGGCTTGGTGATGGTTTACAGCGCATCAGGGGCCATCACAACCGACAAGTTTGGCGGCTCATTTCACTTTGTCTTTCGGCAAGCCGCGTGGGCCGTCGCAGGCATTGTGGCAATGCTGGTTCTGATGCGGATTGATTATCAACGCTATGCGTCACCGATGTTGATTTTACTATTGCTGGTCGTAAGTGTGGCGTTGTTGATTGCAGTGTTTTTCTTCAATCCGCGCAACGGCGCACGACGATGGATTGCGATAGGGCCGCTTTCCGGGCAACCGTCTGAATTAGCTAAACTCGCATTCATCGCCTTTATGGCGTACTTCCTGACGCGACGAAACGAAGAGGGGGAACAAGGCAGCTTTCAGTCCACATTTTTGCCCGCTGTGGTTGTGGCCGGAATTCTGATGGCGTTGATCGTGAAAGAGCCTGACCTCGGCACCGCATTAATGATCGGCATTATTTTTGTTGTGATGATGTGGATTGGGCGCGTGCCAACGTGGCATTTGTTGTCATTAGCATTGCCTGTGATTCCAATCGGTTGGTACTTGCTCTGGCACGTGGGCTTTCGTCAAAAACGACTGCTGGCATTCTTGAATCCTGAATCCGATCCGCAAGGTGCGGGCTATCAGATTTTGCAATCACTCTATGCGGTTGGTTCGGGTGGATTGTCCGGCGCAGGCTTGGGCAGTGGCAAACAAAAGCTCGGTTATTTGCCCGAAGCGCGCACCGATTTCATCTTCGCCGTGATTGGCGAAGAGCTGGGTTTTATGGGCACCGTTTTAGTTGTGGTCGTTTTCGGTTTGTTGATGTGGCGTTGCCTCAAAGCTAGTTTTCGTGCGCCCGATCAGTTTGGACAATTGCTTGGCATCGGCCTAACAACGATGCTGATTGCACAGGCGTTTTTCAATATGAGCGTGGTGCTGAGCCTGGTGCCGACGAAAGGAATTCCGCTGCCGTTCGTGAGCGCAGGCGGATCGTCATTGCTGTTTGCATTAGCGGCAGTGGGCGTCTTGCTCAATATCTCAGAGCAAGCGAGGCAGGAATGAGTAGCTCCGTCATCGGCTCTGTCATTATTGCGGGCGGTGGCACTGGCGGCCACATTTTTCCGGGCATTGCGATTGCGCAGGAGTTCAAGCGGCGCAATCCGAATTGCGAGATTGTTTTTGTTGGGACAGCGCGCGGATTGGAAACCAAAATCGTCCCGCGCGAAGGCTTCAAGCTGGAGCTGATTGAAATTGCGGCATTGAAAGGTGTGAGCGTCATCAAGCGCATCAAGTCGCTGCTGATGTTGCCCAAAAGTTTTTTAGCCGTTCGTTCTTTGATTCAGAAATATAAACCTGACGTTGTGATCGGCGTGGGTGGTTATGCTTCGGGACCAATGCTGTTGATTGCCTCGCTAATGAATGTGCCAACGATGGTCGCAGAACAAAATGCGTTACCAGGCTTTACGAATCGTGTGTTGGCGCGGTTCGTCAAAGCGGCTGCCGTCTCGTTTGCCGAAGCGCAATCGTTCTTTCGTGGCAAGGCCGAAATCACCGGCAATCCAGTGCGCACGGAGTTTTTCAATGTACCCGCGCGAACACCGAGCAACGTCACAAACGTGTTGATTACCGGTGGCAGTCAGGGCGCGCGTGCTGTGAATGAAGCGTTCATCGCGGCTTTGCCGTTACTTGAAGCATATAAAGACAAACTGGCAATTGTGCATCAGACCGGCGAACTGGATTTTGAAAAGGTCAAAGCGGCTTATGCGAAATCGTCGTTGCAAGCAGAAGTAAAGCAGTTCATTGAAAAGATTGTGGATGAATTTGCCAAAGCGGATTTGGTGATTTCACGCGCCGGCGCAACGACGGTGGCCGAACTCGCCGCAGCGAGTCGCCCTGCCGTGATGGTTCCGCTTCCGTGGGCGGCGGACGATCATCAACGCAAGAACGCTGAAGCGGTCGAACGAGCCGGAGCGGGCCGCATGATTTTGCAATCTGAATTGAGCGGCGAACGATTAGCAAGCGAATTGTTAGCTTTGATAAATGCCCCACAAACATTAGCTGCAATGAGTGCGGCGAGCAAAACGCTTGCACATCCTGATGCGGCGGCGAGAGTGGTGAATATCGCAGAAAGTATCGTGAAAAGATGAACCACAGAGCACAGCGGACACGGAGACAAAATAGCGATGACGATTTGTGATTTCTCTGCGCTTTGTGTTCTCTGTGGTTAAGAATTGATTTTATGTTTTCCAAGTTTCAGCACATTCATTTCGTTGGCATCGGTGGCATTGGTATGAGCGGTATCGCGGAGGTGCTGCTTAATCTTGGCTATCGAGTGTCCGGCTCGGATGTGAAACGCACCGCCATTACAGATCGGTTGGAGAAGCTCGGCGGCATTATTTGTGAAGGCCACGCGGCGACCAATATTGACGGGGCGAATGTCATCGTTACTTCAACTGCCGTGCGTTCGGATAATCCCGAAGTTGTTGAAGCTGTGCGCAAACAAATTCCCGTGATTCCGCGTGCGGAAATGCTGGCCGAATTGATGCGCTTGAAATACGGCATTGCCATCGCCGGTTCGCACGGCAAGACGACGACGACTTCAATGACGGCATTCGTGCTGACGCAAGGTGGTTTGGACCCCACAGTTGTTGTCGGCGGTCGTCTGAATGCGTGGGGCAGCAATGCGAAGCTCGGCAAAGGCGATTTCATTCTGGTCGAAGCGGACGAAAGCGATAAGAGCTTTTTGAAACTTTCACCGACGATTGCGGTGGTCACGAATATAGACCGCGAGCATCTGGACTTCTACAAAGACCTCGATGAAATCAAGGATCACTTTATTCAGTTCGTGAATAAAGTCCCGTTTTACGGCGCGGTTATTATTTGTCTGGATGATCCGAACGTGCAGGCGATCATTCCAAATATTACGCGCCGCATGATTACTTACGGAATGACAGCGCAAGCAGACATCTCGGCTTCGCAGGTCGAAGTCATGCACGACCGCTTTGGCTCGGCCTTCAATGTCAAATACCGGGGCCAGGATTTAGGTCGTGTGCGATTGAACGTTCCGGGTATGCACAACGTCAGCAACGCGCTGGCTGCGGTCTCGATTGGCCTTGATTTGGAACTCTCGTTTGAAATCATCGCTTCGGCGCTCGAAACTTTTCGTGGAGCAGAACGGCGATTTCAAATCAAAGGTGAACACCCCGATAACATTTTGGTCATTGACGATTATGGACATCATCCGACGGAAATTCGGGCTACGTTGGCGGCGGCGAAATCAAGCGGACGGCGGCTCGTCACGCTCTTCCAACCGCATCGCTACACGCGGACTGCGGCCTTACGCGAAGACTTCGCGCGAAGTTTCTATGATGCAGACGTGGTGCTGCTGACGGATATTTACGCGGCGAGCGAAGAGCCCATAGAAGGCATTACCGCGCAAGCCTTAGCCGAAGACATCGAACGCTTCGGCCATCGCAACGTGCGTTACATCGGCAGCGTTGAGCAAGGCGCAAAAGCGATTGCGGACGTCGTGCAGCCGAATGATTTGGTGCTGACGCTTGGCGCGGGCAGTGTGTGGAAGGCAGGCGAGGAGTTTTTAGCAACGTAACTTTTTTATGAGCGTACCCCCCAAGAACGAAAACCAGAGTTATAGCAATATGGCACAGCGTCATCATCGTCGCGCCGCAGGAGGAACATCTGTTGTCGCCGATGTGAAGACCCCTGCCGGGCGGCGACGTGGTTTGCCGGAAGACTATCAGCGAGAAGCGGAAGAACAAGATTATCAAGCTCGCTATGAACGTGAGTTACAAGAACGCCGTCAACAACGCGCGGCTGAGCGACGCGGAACACGACAGCGCGAAATTCTATCTGGGCGCGTCGAAAAACGCCCTCGTACTCAACCCGTCAGTGAGGCGACGAAGCGATGGGTTTACATTACGCTAATCTCGCTCGTTGCCCTGATTGTATTGGTTGGGAGCGTGATGGCGTACAGTAAAGTTACGGGTTCGCAGTTGTTCGTTCTAAAAGAAATTGAATTGCAGGGAGCCAAGCGGGCTGCACCGAAAGAGTTGTTGCGAGTCCTGGAGCCGTACAAGTCGAAGAACCTTTGGCAACTGGATTTGCAAATAATTCGTGAGGCCATCGAAAAAAATCCCTGGGTGTTTGAAGCGGACGTGTCGCGTGTGTTGCCTGATTCTTTACGTGTGACGGTTCACGAGCGCGAACCAGTGGCTCCCTGGCACTCTCCGCAAGGTGCGATTGTGTGGGTAGATCGTGAAGCGCGCAGTTTAGGCGAGCTTGATTTCAATCAAGTTCAGAATGTCCCGCCAATTATTAATGGATTGGAAGAAGGTACGGACGAGGATGTGAAGGCCTTGAATCAGCGCCGCATGGAAGTCTATCAACTTTTACTCAATGAACTCGATCAGAATGGTGCGAAGCTCTCAGAGCAAATTGACGAAGTGGATTTGAAAGAAGTGCAAGCAGTCAGATTCCATTTGCTGAAACGTAATGTGAGTGTGATGGTTGGTGACACCGAGTATCGATCCCGCTTGGAGATCGCGCTCAAAGTTCTGGATGCCATTGAGCGCAAAGACCTCTCGGCGCTCGGCTTCTATAAGATTGCAGATGCCCAAAGGGTCATCGAAAGTCGCATCTCCTATCTCAACGTCATTCGCCCGGAACAAGTCATTGTCGGGCTGGCGGAATAATAACTCCTCACCGAAAGAGGGTACTGAACTATGGCAAGAAAATACTCAAATCACATTGTTGGTCTTGATATTGGCACGACCAATGTGCGCGCCGTTTTTGCTGAGCCGTTGGATGGCAAATTAGAAGTCGTCGGCATTGGCGAAGCAGAATCGAAAGGCTTGCGCAAAGGCGTGATTGTTAATCCTGATGCTGCGGTGGATTCCATCAAGCGTGCGATTGAATTGGCGGAGCGGACTTCGGGGTTACATGCAGAAGAAGCATATGTTGCATTGGGTGGATCGCACATTAAAGGCCACAATAGCCAAGGCGTGATTGCTGTTTCCTCGCGGCATCGTGAAATCACCCGTGAAGATGTGCAGCGCGTGATTGATGGCGCATGCGCGGTATCCATCCCTTCAGGCCGAGAAATCGCAGACGTATTGCCGCAGGAATATACCGTTGACGATCAAGATGGCATTGGGGACCCGCTCGGTATGCTTGGCTCTCGCCTGGCTGTTTCGGTGCGTATTATTACCAGTCCAATTGCCGCCAAACAAAACATCGTAACCAGTGTCAACCGCGCTGGATTGATGGTCGCTGATATGTTGCTTGCGCCCTTAGCTGCTGCCGAAGCGATATTAAATGACGAGGATCGTGAATTCGGTACAGCCTTGGTTGACATCGGTGGAGAAACGACTAATCTGGCGATCTATCAACGCGGTTCCATCTGGCATACTGCGGTGTTCCCGATAGGTGGAAATCACTTCACGAATGACATTGCATTTGGATTACGTACTCCCATTCCAGAAGCTGAGCGCATCAAGCGAGAATTCGGTTGCACATATCGGCAATTGTTGGATCAAAACAGCGCCGCTGAAATGATTGAGGTGCCAAGCGTTGGAGGACGTGAGCCTCGATTGCTTTCCCGCGACATCTTGTGCGGGATTCTGGAACCTCGCGCTGAGGAATTACTCACGCAAGTGCAGGATGAGATTCGCGCCTCCGGGTTTGATCGCCAATTATCCAGCGGAATCATTTTGACAGGTGGCGGCTCTTTGTTAACCGGTCTGGTGGAAGTTGCTGAGCAGATCTTTGATGCGCCTGTCCGATGCAGTGGGGCAAATGATGTCGGTAGTCCTTTCGATGAGATTACAACGCCTGGCTATGCCACCGCTGTTGGCTTGGCCATTTATGGTTCGCGGCGTGGCGGGCAATTTCATCAGGCAAAATTGGGACGAAGCCAAGCCGCCAGCGTATCAATGGCGGCTAAAGTCAAAAGCATGTTTGGCAGTTTTTTGAACCTTTAAGAACACTCTTTTGGAAGGGGACCACAGGGCTTTTTTGAAGTATTCATACGCTAAAATCATTTTTTTAAGCGAATGATTAAAAAAAGTTGCAAAGAAGGGGTGAGATTGCTTGCGCAGCACTTGGCAAATCAAGATGTTGTGCTAAAATCCGCAATCGCATACAAGATGACGCATCAATTTCAAATTCGACAATTGCTCGCGTATCAGTGCGATTGGCCTGTTTACAGCCACTCTTTCTCACGAAGTAGTACTTCAAATTGAAAGCCTCATTATAAGAATTCTTTCCGCAGCGAGTGCTTACGGTCAGGTTATGAAGAGCAATTTCACCAAACAGGAATCCTGTTCTAAATATGTCGTAAGTGTTCAGTTCACCGAGTCGGAGAGAGGTAACAAACAAAATAATCAGGTGAGGCATGTTTTCCAACTTGCTATACAAGCAGGAGGCGCAGGATGGCAATAGATGATCGCCAAGAACTAGACCTCAGATTTGTTGAAGATCCTCCCACTTCAGGAGCACGAATCAAAGTGGTCGGTGTGGGCGGTGGAGGCGGCAACGCTGTCAACCACATGATAGATGCTCATATTGAGGGCATTGATTTTTTAGTGGCGAACACAGACGCACAAGCTTTGAAACGTTCCCTTGCGCCGATCAAATTACAGATCGGCTCACGGTTAACGAAAGGGCTTGGTGCTGGAGCCAACCCGGAAATCGGGCGCGATGCTGCGCTTGAAGACACAGATAAAATCCTTGAAGCACTCGAAGGCGCAGACATGGTTTTCGTGACAGTAGGCATGGGTGGCGGCACTGGCACTGGAGCTGCACCAATTATTGCCTCGCTGGCCGCCGAGTTAGGCGCGCTCACCGTTGCGGTCGTTACGAAGCCTTTTCCTTTTGAGGGGCGTCGTCGTATGCATCAGGCTGATCTGGGCTTACAGGAACTGCGTTCGGTAGTGGATACGCTGATTACAATTCCCAACGAACGGCTTAAACAAACTGTGGATCGTAACATGACCCTGGCGGATTCTTTCCGTATGGCAGATGATGTGTTGCGACAGGCAGTGCAAGGCATTTCGGATTTGATTACTGTCCCTGGCTTTATCAATGTGGATTTTGCAGACGTCAAATCTATTATGAGGGGGATGGGAATTGCCCTCATGGGAACTGGACACGCGCTGGGAGACAATCGTGCCCAAGAGGCAACTCAGCGAGCGATTTCCAGCCCGCTGCTGGAAGAGGCTACCATCGAAGGTGCCAAAGGTGTCTTAGTTAATATCACAGGCGGAGCCGACTTGACACTGTTTGAAGTGGATGAGGCTATGCACATTATCCATGATGCGGCAGACCCCGATGCCAACATCATTTTCGGAACTGTGACGGATGAACGATTACAAAATGAAATGAAGATTACTGTGATTGCTACAGGGTTCGAGAAAGCGAAAGCTGCCGAAAATCTTCATAACTTCCCGGTGCGGCAAAATTCGACATCATCCACCTCACCGAGAGTTGTAGGAACCACGAACCCTGCTCCCTCTATGCGTCAGGAAGACTACGAAACTCCGGCGTATCTCCGCAAAAAGGCTGACTAACCAAATAGTTTTAATTTTTTTATTAGCGGTCACGAATTAAAGCCGCAAGCTAAAATCCCAGCTTGCGGCTTGCACTCAATGTTTAATGTGATATAGCATACGCCTACCCATTGAACAGCAGTGCTGAATATCTGTCATCTTGGCGCGGGGCTTGGCGTCAAACATGATTCCCGCATCTTGCCTTTACAGATGCTTATAGCAAGAGTTTCTTGCGATGCCTTGAAGTAACCTTCAGGCCTGCGGTCAGTTTGCCTCACTCACTACCGAAAGCAGCAAAGCTTCTGTCGTAATCAAGCGCGGCTTAGTACAGATCAAGCAAAATCTCTGGGGATTCAGAGCACAAGATTGAGCGTTGCAAGCGATTCCTGAAGGAAGCTTTGCAGCTAGTTCATTTGCCTATTCCGACCAATAAATAAGTCTACATAAGGAGACCTAAAATTGAATAGAAAGTTAATTCGCACCACATTAGCTGAAGTCAAAGAACGCGAGGCACAGGTACATGCCGCGCGAACGGCCCAACAATCGGCCCAACAATCGGCCCAACAGCAAGCCGCTGCGCAGCGGAAGAAAGTTCCGCCTGAGCAAACGAATGCTGAAAGCTTCTATTACAAAAAGCAGATGGATGCTCATACGCCGATGGTTATTGTTCTCCAGGATGGGGAAACCTTACACGGTTCGATTGAATGGTATGACAAAAACAGCATCAAGCTGCACCGTCCAGACGGCCCAAATTTGTTGATTCTCAAACATAATATCAAGTACTTGTATAAAGATTCTGAATCTTCCAAAAAGTAATCTTCAAGTTTGTTGAGAATCTGCCGATTAGTGGCGCGTCCCGTCATGACTTTGTCCAGCAGTAACGAAAGTACCTCGCTACGCCCGCGTGTCGGAATCACAATTGGTGATCCGGCAGGTATTGGCCCAGAAGTTGCCCTGAAGGCTGCGAGCCACCACGACGTCCTTGCGATTTGTCTTCCTATACTCATTGGTGACGCCAACTATCTCCTCAAACAGGCAGACGCTTTGGGACTTCCAAAGCTCTTCCATATTGTCTATTCAGGTGATCCTATCCCTCTCCGCGCGGAGAGGCCTGTCCTCTACGATCTGCCGAATCTTCCCTCTTCGCTCATTCTTGGTCAGGAGCAGGCTGTAGCCGGGCGTGCCGCTGGTGAGTATATTGAAGCGGCAGTTCAGTTATGTTTGGCAGGGCAGATTGAGGCTATGACAACAGCACCCATCAATAAAAAAGCTTTGCATTTAGGAGGCTATCAATATCCAGGTCATACCGAAATGCTGGCACAGCTCGCCGGTGTAAAAGAGGTAGCCATGTCATTTATTGCGCCAAAGCTACGAGTCGCCTTATTGACAACTCATCTTCCGCTTTCTGCGGTTTCTGGACAGGTCAAAAAAGAGGCGATTGAAAGGTTAATCCGGTTGGTGCAACGAGAGATGATTCGATTCGGTCTGGCGCATCCGCGCATTGCTGTTGCAGCGCTTAACCCGCACGGCGGCGAAGCGGGTTTGTTTGGCACTGAAGAATCGACAGAAATGAAGCCGGCCATTGAAACCTGTCAAGTGGATGGGATTGATGTAAGTGGACCGTATGCGGGCGATACCATCTTTTTGCGTGCCGCACGAGGCGAATTTGACATCGTCATTTCCTGCTATCACGATCAGGGGCTAATTCCGATCAAGTGTTTTTCGTTTGGTGAAGCGGTCAATGTTACGTTGGGGCTGCCGTTTATTCGGACCTCCGTAGATCATGGCACTGGCTTCGACATTGCCGGGCAAGGGAAAGCCGACCCGGCCAGCATGATCGTGGCGATTAAATTAGCCGCCGAAATGGCACTTCACGTGAGACTCACATCATCGTAAGATTCCAAGCTATGTCTGCATCACCCACTTATCAAATTCGTGATTGCCTGAGCCTGGACGATTTTGCCGCCTGCATCAATTTGCAGCGCGAGGTATGGCAGTTTTCGGATTTGGATATCACCCCGTTGCGGTCTTTCGTGATTACCAGAAATAGCGGTGGTTTTACGCTCGGTGCCTTTGCCGAAAGTGATGGGAGTTTGTTGGGCTTTGCTCATGCGCTCGCCGCGTTTGATGAACGGCGGCAGCCGTTTTTCTATTCGCACATGCTTGCTGTTTCGCCGCAACTGCAAAACTCTGGGATTGGCGTCGAACTAAAATTTGCCCAGCGACGTCGAGCTTTGGATCGAGGTGTTCCTTTAATGGTTTGGACCTTTGACCCATTGCAATCGCGCAACGCCTACCTAAATATCATCAAGCTCGGCGCGGTTGTACGCAAATACAAGGTTAATTACTACGGCAATCAAAGCACCAGCGCACTGCATCGCGGGTTGGACACGGATCGGTTGTTGGCGGAATGGTGGGTGGCTTCATCTCGTGTTGGCACGGTTGCCGAAGCCACGGGAAAAGTCGAAACCCCGACGGCTGTCATCGCGTCTGTGGAAGTGCCTTTTGATATTGAGCAAATCAAAGCTCGTAGCCTGGATGAGGCGCGCACCTGGCAATTGAAAATTCGCGCTGAATTTGAGCAACACCTTGCGGCAGGCTTGTATTGCGCCGATTTTGTACGTGGCAACGTGGAGACGCCGAGCCGGTATTTATTTTTCCAAGACGAAGGGAATCCATAGATTATGCGAACAAGTTTTCTACTTCTATTCATTACTCTATTTACGGTTTCGGCCCTGGCGCAAAAACCGAATGAACTCACGAAAGCTGAAAAGAAGGCCGGCTGGAAATTGTTATTTGACGGTAAAACCTTGAATGGCTGGCGCGGTTTTCATCAAGACAGCGTTCCTGGTGATTGGACCGTTGAAGATGGTTCGATCACCAAAGTCAAAGCTGACGGTGGAAAGCGGCCTTCCGGCGGAGACATCATCACCGTCGAGCAGTTCGATAACTTTGAATTCTCGTTTGAATGGAAGCTTAACAAAGGTGGTAACAGCGGCGTTAAATATTTAGTTTCTGAAAGCTTGCCTCCAACGGGTAAATCGGGCGTGAGCTTTGAATATCAAGTGCTTGATGATGATAATCATCCTGATGCCAAAATGGGCATTGCAGGCAATCGCAAAGCGGGTTCGCTTTACGATTTGATTCCTGCTCCCAGCAACAAAATCATCAAACCTGTTGGCGAATTCAATCAATCCAAAGTCATCGTCAAAGGCAATCACATCGAACATTGGCTCAATGGCGTGAAGATGTTGGAATTTGAACGCGGCAGTGAAAAATTCAAACAGCTCATTGCACAAAGCAAATTCAAAAACAACAAAGGGTTTGGTGAAATCGCCAAAGGCCACGTTTTGCTGCAAGATCACGGCGACCAGATTTGGTATCGCAATCTAAAAATCAGAGAACTAAAGTAGGCGGCATTTGGTAGTCGGTAGGCAGTAGGCGCTTCGCGTGTCCAAACTACCGACTACCGACTACCGACTACCGACTACTCCCAATGAATCCAATTGTACAAATTTCCCTTGACCTCACTGACATCAACGAAGCTATCGAAACTGCCCGGATCGCGTTGGAAGCAGGTGTAGACTGGCTCGAAGCCGGAACACCGCTCATCCTTGCTGAAGGCTTACACGGCGTGCGCGCCTTGCGCCAGGAATTTCCTGACACGCCCATCGTAGCGGATTTAAAAACGATGGACGGCGGCTATCTCGAAGCCGAAATGATGGCGAAAGCGGGCGCCACACATGTCGTAGTGATGGCACGCGCGCATCCTGAAACCATCAAATGTGTTGTCAAAGCCGGACGCGATTTCGGCGTCAAAGTGATGGGCGACAACATGGTGTTCGAAGACAAAGCGGCAGCCAGCAAAATGCTGGAAGACTTAGGCTGTGATTACATCGTGCATCATACGGGCTACGATGAACGCAATGGGATTTTCGCGGAGACGGGCAAAATGCTCAGCCCGCTGGATGATTTGGATGCGGTCGTCAAAGCGGTCAGCATTCCCGTCCAAGCCGTTGGCGGGCTTTCGATTGAGCAAGCGATTTCGATGCCGAAACGCGGCGCTCCGCTCGTGGTGATTGGCGCACCGTTAGCGATAGATGCGCATTCATTCGCCGTCGCCAGCAACGACCTAAAAACTGTTTTGACTGAAATTACTCGAAGGATTCGAGAGTAATTGATGACGCTAACTATTAGTTTGTGTCATCTCGCAATGATCCATTTGTCCGCAAGCTAATAGTTTGCGTTACTTTGTTCGGAGTATTCATGAATTCATCAATGGCTGCTGTTGTGCAGTACGACTTAACTCCCGGCGCGGTGGAAGTCCGCGAAATGCCGATCCCGGAAATCGGCGAAGACGAAGTGTTATTAAAAGTTGGCGGCGTCAGCGTTTGCGGCAGTGATGTGCATCAATATCACGGCTCGCAGAGTTGGCCTGTCAACACACCTGTGATTTTAGGCCACGAATTCGGCGGCACGGTCGCAGCACTCGGCAAGCGCGTCAAAAGCTTCAAAGAAGGCGACCGCGTCGTGTCGGAAACGGCAGCGTACATCTGTGGCAAATGCATGATGTGTCGCACCGGCGCGTACAATTTGTGCCCGCAGCGTAAAGGCTTCGGCTACGGCATTCACGGCGCGATGGCCGGTTATGTGCGCGTGCCGGAACGGTGTCTGCATCCGATTCCCGATCATTTGCCGTTTGAAAAAGCGGCTCTGACGGAGCCGTGTTGTGTGGGCTATAACTGCGTCATTGAAAAAAGCAACGTCAAACCGGGCGATACGGTCGTCGTGATGGGGCCGGGGCCAATTGGTTTGCTGTGCGCAGAAATGGCGCGACTCGCGGGCGCAGGGAATCTGATTGTTGCGGGAATGGCAAGTGATGCTTCGCGCCTGGAAGCCGCAAAAGCGTTAGGCGTTACGCACGCGGTCAACCTGCAGGAAACAGATTTGAAAGAATTAGTCATGGGCATTGGCGACGGCCTCGGCGCACATCTTGTTGTAGATGCGGCGGGCGCTTCGGCTGCGCTGAAATCAGCATTAGAGATCGTGCGACCTGGTGGCCAAATCACCAAAGTTGGTTGGGGGCCGCAACCGCTCGGCTTTTCGCTTGACCCGCTGGTGCAAAAGGCCGTCCGCCTGCAAGGCAGTTTCAGCCACACGTTTGAAAATTGGGAAATGGTCGTTTCGATGTTGGCTTCAGGGCAGATCAATCTGAAGCCTATCATTAGCGTTGTTTCTGCGATTGAAGATTGGAAAGATTGTTTCGATGGCATGCACAATGGGAAGTATGTGAAAGCCGTTTTGCAGCCGCAATAAAGGTTATTGGTGGTTGGTGGCTGGCAAAACCGCCAATCACCAACCACTAACCACCAACATTTATGCCTAAATTAAGTGCTTTTCCGAAATGTTACATGGATGATTTGTGCGTCACCAAAACGATGACGCTGTTTGATTGGATTGACCTCGCGGCTACGCTGGGCGTGGATGGAGTAGAAATGTATCCCGGATTTTTTGCGAACTTTGAGCCGGAATACGTAGCGCAAATCAAACAACACGCGGACGCCAAAGGTTTGGAAATTCCGATGATGTGTTGCTCGCCGGATTTCACGCAGCACGATGCAGCCGCACGCGCTGCCGAACTGGAAAAAGAAAAATTCTGGATTGATTTGACCGCACAACTCGGCGGCAAATTCTGTCGCGTGTTGACAGGTCAACGCCGCGAAGACGTTTCGCGTGCGGACGGCGTGCGTTATTCCGTCGAAGGCATCAACGCTGCGATTCCCTACGCTGCCGAACGCGGTATCGTCCTGAATATGGAAAACCATTACAAAGACGGTTACTGGAAATATCCCGAATTCGCGCAGCATCTGGACGTATTTCTGGAAATCATCAACCAGATTGATTCGCCGTGGTTCGGCGTGAATTTCGATCCGTCGAATTCAATTATTTGTGGCGAAGACCCGTTGGACGTGCTTGCCGCCGTCAAGCACCGCGTTGTCACAATGCACGCGTCAGATCGCTATTTGATTAGCGGCACAATTGAAGATTTGAAATCGCAGGACGGCTCGCTGGGCTATGCGAAAAACCTCAAGCATGGTGTAATCGGCAAAGGCTTGAACGATTACGACGCAATTTTTTCGACGCTAAAAGCCGAAGGATTTGACGGCTGGATTTCGATTGAAGACGGCGAGAATGGAATGGACGAATTGCGCGAGTCGGTACAGTTCTTACGTGAGAAAATCGCACAGCATTTTTAATGTACGACAGGCAGGCCGCCTGTCATAGCAAGGACCAATTCACCGACAGGCGGCCTGCCTGTTGTACATCAATATGAGTCGCTTACAAAACAAAGTCGCAGTTATCACCGCCTCCACCGCTGGCATGGGCGAAGGCATTGCTCGCTTATTTGCCAGCGAAGGGGCAAGTGTTGTGATCTCCGGTCGCAACGAAAACAATGGACACGCTATCGTCGAAAGCATCATCAGCGATGGTGGACAGGCAATTTATCATCGCGCGGATGTTACCAATGAGACGGATTGCCGCAGTCTGATTGATCGTGCGGTCCAAGCCTTTGGCAAAGTGGATGTGCTTGTCAATAACGCAGGCGACAGCACACGCTGCACGATTGAAGACGCTACGGTCGAACTGTGGGATCGTCTCTTCGCCGTTAATGTGCGCGGTGCATTTATTTGCTCGCAACAGTTTTTCAATCACAACAAAGACCGCCGCACCGGTTCGATCATCAACATCGGTTCAGTGAATGCGTATATCGGTGAGCCGGCGTTGTTGGCCTATTCGGCGGCGAAAGGCGGCTTGATGACGTTTACGAAAAACCTCGCCAGCTATCTGACCAAATACCAAATGCGCGTGAATCAATTGAATGTCGGCTGGACGGAAACGCCCAATGAACATGTCGTCAAACGGCTCGAAGGCAAGGGCGAGGATTGGCTCGAAGAAGCCTATAAAACCAGGCCGTTCGGACGATTGTTGTTGCCGCGCGACATTGCCTACGCTGCCACATATTTTGCCAGTGATGAAAGCGAGTGCATCACGGGGTCCGTGTTAGATTTGGAACAGCACCCGGTTGGCGCACCGCCCAAATTGTAAATCTCTCTCAATCAACTCATATTTTATGCACTCAATACGGCTCCGTTTACCGTTTTTTGTTTGGCTGTCTCTCCTATTGGTTGTTGCCCCTCTTTCGCCCAGCGCGCAGACAAGGAAACCTGCTGCACCAAAAATCAAACTTGTGGTCGGCATCGTCATAGATCAGTTTCGCTACGATTATTTGACGCGCTTTGAAGATCAGTTTGGCGAGGGTGGTTTCAAGCGATTTCTGCAAAGCGGCGCGGTATTCTCGAATGCGCATTATCCATACACGCCGACGGTTACTGCCTGTGGACATGCGGCTTTCATGAGCGGCGCAAGCCCATCACATAACGGTATCATTGGCAATGATTGGTTCGACCGTGTGACAGGTAAGCGCACGACCAGCGTTGCAGATGCGAATACGAAGCTTCTGGGCGGTAAAGAGGACGCCTCCGGGATGTCGCCCGTGCGCCTGGTTGGTTCGACGATTGGCGATCAGCTAAAGCTCCATACCGTTGGGCAGACAAAGGTGATCGGAATGTCATACAAAGATCGTTCGGCGATACTGCCTGCGGGCAAACACCCGAATGGTGCTTATTGGTTCAGTGCCAGCAACGGTGCATTTGTTTCCAGCACGTATTATTTCAGTGAATTGCCCGCTTGGGTCAAGAAGTTCAATCAGGAACAAAATCCATCACGATACTTTGGCAAAGTCTGGGAGCGAATGTTGCCGGAAGCCGCGTATGCGCGGTCACTGCGCGATGAGTATCCACACGAAAAATGGACGTACGGCACGAAGTTCCCCTACACGATTAATGGCGGTGACACGCAACCGGGAACAAAGTTTTACACGCAGTTTGAATACACTCCGTTTGCCAACGAACATTTGGTCGCGTTTGCCAAAGCTGCGATTGAAAACGAAAAACTAGGGCAAGATGATGTGCCGGATTTGCTCACGGTTAGTTTCTCTGCCAACGATCTACTGGGTCATTCCTTTGGTCCCTACAGTCAGGAAGTGCAGGACATGACACTGCGAACAGATCGCGCGCTGGCTGATCTTTTTGCCTATCTTGAGCAAAAAATCGGATTGCAAAACGTGGTTGTTGCGATGACGGCTGACCACGGGGTCGGACCGATTCCTGAGTACGCGCAGGAGTATGGCCTTGGCGGACGCATTGAAGCCAAAGCCATTAGTGAAGTGGCAGAAGCGGCGCTCAACAAACGCTTTGGCGAAGATAAATGGATTTTATCTCTAAGCAACGGCAATATCTATTTTGATTATGCTGCGCTGGAACGCCGCAAAGCTTCTCGTGAGGAGGCTGAAGCCATTGCGAGTGCTGCTATCCGACAAGTCCCCGGCATTGCCGAATGCTTCACTCGTACGCAAATCACCTTCGGGAAAATGCCACAGACCGCAGTTGCGCGGAGCGTGGCGGAAGGCTTTTATCCCCATCGCAATGGCGATCTGGTGATCGTGCCGCAGCCATTTTTTCTCGCGGGCGAAACCATCGTGGCATCGCACGGCACACCCTACAGCTACGACACGCATGTGCCTGTGATTTTTTATGGAGCGGGAGTTCAGGCGGGAATCTTTACGCGATTGAGCAGCCCCCTCGACATTGCGCCAACGCTGGCAGCAATTCTCAGGATCGAACAGCCCAGCAATAGCGTGGGAACCATCTTAGGCGAAGCGATCAAGAAATAACGGCGGCGTTATCCCTCTTGGTTGGGTGGAATAATGCGCGTCAATTCAACGCGCCAACCTGACTCAAGCTTGGTCAGTCGGACGAAATCCACAAGGCTGCGCAGGACATCCAAACGCCAGAGGCGATCCGGGTCCTCGACCACAATGGTCCCTGTTGTTTCTGCGAATCCAGTTGCAACATTTGAGACCGTGATCGTCATCTTCTCTTTGTCTAAATGGTAATGCTGATAAATCTTGCCTTCTGGCGTTTCCTCAGCGGCGGCTAAACTCAGACAGGCTTCAATCAAGGCGGTCTTAATTTGGTTCACTGCCTCTGGAGCAAAACCGGCGCTGCGCGCCAACCGTTCGGCAACTCTCGCCGCAATGATTTCCTTGTCATCATTAATTGGAATCGCCATCTCAAGGTCGTTGACGGAGGTTATTTCCGGCTGAATTTGAACCGATGCGTGGGGCGCAGTTTCTTCAATGACTGTATTTTCTGGAGCTTCAATGATGGATACCTCTGCTCCACCCAAAACCTCAATGGCGGCATCTTTAGTCTTGTCCTCTGGAAGTTCTGCTAACATTTGTGCAGGGGCCGCAGACGGCGGTACAAGCGAAGTTTCTGCATCGTCAACATTCGACAGTTCTTGCGCCTTAGTCTTTTTTTCCTCAGTTTCAAGAATCCGGGTCAACAATTCCAATTGCAGACTATCCGAAGCGGCAAAGCCACGTTCGAGCAACGCGATAGTGCCGTCGGGAGTGAAACCCATTTTGCTGATGGCCCAACGAATAAGTTTGGGAATAGGTTTTCCTTGCGCCTGGTTGGCAGTCAGCGCCGCTTGAATTTCGTTGAGTTGGTGATCCAGCGATTGAACGACTTCGGCTGTGATTGCCGATGGAGAGTCAGCGACTGCCAACAACCAAATGATCTCGTGTTCCTGATCGTAAATGCCTTCCTCAAAGCCAAAGGCCAGCAAGTAACTCCAACTCGCGGGCAGGCTCAGATTCATAAAAAGATGACCTTCGACGACGTGAACAACCTGAGGCAATTGGATGCGTTCGATTTCTGCGGCCAGCCCCGCCAGCATAATTTCGTAGGTAGCGTGACCATACCGAATAACAAACTCATCGTGAGCGAATAAGGAATGGGCAATGCTTTGTCCATCGAAGCGCCGCAGTAACGCTTCGATTTGTGTGTGTAAGGTGCGGCGCGCGCTGAGGGTCAACATCTGCGGCACCGATTTGATGCGGCGGCGCAAGAGGTCAAGCTTTACTTCTTCCAGCGACGCCCCTTCAAAACGCCGATGCGTAGCGGCAATCCAATCACAAAATACAGGGTCTTCAGAAGGCAGGATATGACCATCCAAGAGTGTAATTAGCTCTTGACGATGCAACTCCGCCAATAAAGCGGACACATCAATCCGCCCGGCTAGACGCGATTGGATAAGTTCGACGGGCGCGCGTGACGCCATTGCTTCGGCACAGATATAAACGATTTCGATAGCCGCAAGCTCGCCGGATTGCCCCCGCATGGCATCCCCGGCCAATTGTCGCAGGAGCCGCGAAAAGTAATGCGCGATGCGACCTTGCAATAGTTCGGCAACATACAGCCGCTCAAAATCGGCTCCTTTGTCAAACCACATCTTGCGTTCGCTTGAAGCGGCAGTCATGGCCCGCAAGTAAAATAGATTGCTGTCAAGTTGATGCACCGCCAGCCTTCCGATTTCAGAATCGAAAGCCACATTGTCCTGTTCGCACCATTGCTTGACGAGGTTTTGCAGTGAAAACAAATCAGGCGTGGAAAAATGCAAAAGTTTGACATTGCCGATAATGCCTTCTTCTGCCGCCAGTTGATCGAGCAATGCGCGCTGTTGTCCAGTCAAAATAAAAGACACCAAATGCGGTTGCTGTAAAACCTCGCCCAGGAGGTTCGCAATTTCTTCATCCGTCACAATGCGATCCAGCCATTGTGCCTCGTCTAGTAAGACAGTGATGTGATAGGGGCTGCGCGACGCCAATCGTTGGGGCAATCCCAACGTATAGCGCACCAGTGAGCGTTTATCTGATCCTTGCGCCCGTGCCTCATAGCTATCCAGAAGCTCTTTAATCGCCGCATATTCATTGGCCGGGGCCAGGGCCAGCAACTCCTGCTCCGTCATTTCATAGCGCGGCACCAGTGTCGCATCGTGGTTTACAAATGCGAGATATTGACGCAAAAGCGTTAGCAAAAAATCTCTGGCGAATTTATCCGGCGACAACCGATCACGCCGCAGCGTGAAATAAATTGGTAACGTTCGCCCTTGTTCATTGAAGAGCCGGTCATAGGTCAGGCGTAGCAGCTCTGTTTTACCGGACCTGGGGCGACCGATAATCAGGACTGCGCGGGCGTTTTTCAAAACCGCTGCCTGATACACTTCATCTAATGCGGACGCCGTGCGGACCAAGATTTCGTCATCGGCAAGCTGGCTCAAGATAGATTGAGATGGTGAAGAATCTGAGGAAAACGACATGCAAGTTATTTGGTTTTAGGGCTAACAATTCCAGACGGCACAAGCCTTGCGCGGGGTGGTTCCAGTTGGGGAGAGGCTTCAAGGTTGGATGAACGCGACCGGCCAATTGCGTTACTTGAGTGTCCCGAACGGCTTTCATTTCCAGCTTGGCGGCTGTGGTCTATTCTCAAAAAGCAAAACCGAAGTTATGCAAGGCCCGGAACCAGCTCCGTATTGTACACGACAACGCAATTTTTGCCGCGTTTTTTTGCAGCATAGAGCGCCTGGTCGGCGGCACGGATCACTTGATGGCGATTTTGTAGGGTTTTGCTAAGGCTGGAAACTCCGATGCTGACAGTAACCGGATGACGTGAGTTTTCGCCGGCAAAGTGTTGTTCGACTGCTTTGCGCAGGCGTTCGGCGAGGATCATGGCCGAAGTGACATCCGTTTCCGGCAGGACAACAATGAACTCTTCGCCGCCATAACGAGCCGCGACATCGAAATTACGCAGTGAGCGCCGAATGCAGTGCGCAGTTTCGCGTAAGACTTCATCGCCTGCCTGATGTCCGAATGTGTCATTGAGCAATTTGAAGCTGTCAATGTCCATCATGACGAATGACAGCGGGAATTGATACCGCTTCGAGCGTTCGATCTCTTGTGAAAACCGTTCCTCAAGATAGCGGCGATTGAGCAATCCTGTCAGCGGATCAGTAATCGCCAGAAGTTGGAAGCGTTGTGCTTTTTCGTGGAGGTCAATTTTTTCCAGGGCTGCCGCTGCATAAGGCGCAAAGAGCTTGAGCCAATCCAAATCACTGGCAGTGAAACTTTCATTTCCACCGCGATCTGTCACATTGATGACACCTAATCGCTTGCCGCCACTAAGCAGTGGGAAGCTAATGAATGAATGCGAATGCGCATTACCGTGCGTGCGATCTGCCACCCAGGTTGGCTCATGCAAATCGCGCACAAGCAGTGGCTCACCTCGTTCCAACACGACACCCGCAATGCCCTCGCCAATTTTAGGGCCATTGGCAATCTCCGGTCGAAAGCCGCTGCCTAAACCACTGGACGCTTTGCAAATCAATTTCCCGGCATCTTCGTTGTAGGTGAGCAGCGAAACTCGATCTGCGCCCAATGCCGTCACAACTTTTTCGACAATGGCAGAGTAGGTTTCCGGCGCATTTGCGCGGGTTGCCAGCAGATGCGAGAAGTCCTGCCATTGTGCCAGCGAGCGGGTTTGATCGTTGACCGCATCGCGCAGCCGTGCCAGTTCCAAGGGCACGATCAGGCTCTGTCCCAGTCGGGCGATTTCCTGTTTGCTTGCTTTGTCCAATTCCGTTTCCAGGATCAACAAAATGCCCGCTAATTCCTCGCCAATAAACAGCGGGAACGCCTCCGCTTGGGAGCAATCAATGTTCAGGCCTAGCTGAATTTGTTCTTCTGCCGTCAGTAAAATGGAACTCTCTTCACTCGCGCGCATCTGTAAGCGGTTGAGTAATGGGGAATCAAGATTGAGTTGGAGTTCGATTAATTGGTCGCGCAACTCGCCACCTGCCGCGCAGGCGGCCATCCGTCTAGCTGTTCGCATCAACAGTACGCCGGAAGAAATATGAAACTGCGAACCAATCAAATGTAGTGCTTCGCTGCATCCTTGTTCGAAAGAACCCTTGAAAAAGGTTTCCAGTTGTTCAGCAGAAAGGATTGGCGCAAGTGATGATGACACGGGAAGGCGAATTTCTGTGGCGAGGCTCGGTTCAGTAAAATTGGCCGAAGCTTCTTCACCTGCGGTACTGAAATCATGGCTCAGAATTTCGCTCGCTGTCGTCAGGATCATTTGCTGATGACGGGCAAATTCTTCGGCTTCAGTGAACTTAATGTTGCTAAATAATTTGGGATCAGGTCGTTTTCCTCCCACTGTTTCGCGTTGCAGAAATTCGCGGTACTCGCTGACTGAAAGGAAGGTGCGTCCCCCAATCAAAACCAGCGATGGAGTTTCGCCGGGAACGTGTAACGGGGCTGCAAAGCAATGCAGATTGGCATCGCACCGATACGTAATCATGCGCCCGGCGGCAATCGCGCGCTGACGAGCCTGGCCGCAAAATTCCGCGCACATTTTTGCTTTGACGGGGTTACTTAGGAAGGTTTGGCAAATGCTGGTTTCGTTGGCAACGTGTCCTTGCAAGTCATTGTTGGCATCCACCATCATCAGCGCCAGATTTGAGCTGGCGGCAAGAGTTTGTTGTGCGGCCAACCAATGAGGAGGCGTTTCGGAAGATGGCGTCTGGGCGCGCGCGTCCAGCGCGATCTGAGACTCAGAGATGTTTACTACGTCCACCATCGTGTTGCCCAAAGCTTTCTGGCGGTGTTATCGAATTCACCATCGCAAATGCAAGCGGTGGCGCTAGAGAAAGGAATAAGCCAGCGCCACCGCGCGACGCGGCCTGTTTTTAACCCAGCCACCACGCCGGGGCAGGAAGTAGCGCCTGGGTGCGCGCGCAAGACCGAAGAAACAGGCCGCGAATATTTGTTGAGACCAAACTACGCTTCTAAATCTTCATTCGCCTTTCGGTTGTCTAAAAGACCTAAAGGAAGACTTTTTCCAGAGCTTTAATCACTTCCTTGCTGTCGTTCAGCTTGTTTTTGTAATTCCGTGTGCAAGGCAATGACTTGTTGACGCGTACTTTCAAACCCACCTGATGTATCAATGGCGTAATCCGCATACGTCAGCTTTTCAGCCGATGGCATTTGGGCGGCAATCCGTTTGACCGCTTCTTCCTGAGAAAGCTGGTTGCGGGCGATTAACCGCTCAAGCTGAATTTCCGGCGTGCAGTAAACTACGATCAGTTTGTCAAAACGTTTGTAGCCGCCGGATTCAATCATTAGCGCCGCATCAACGACGACAATCGCGGCGGGGTTTCGCTGGGCAACTTCGGCGATCCAACGGCTTTGTGCTTCGTGAACGCGAGGGTGAACAATGGCGTTCATTTTGGCGCGTCGTGCCGCATCGGAAAAAATAATCGCGCTGAGTTTGGCGCGATCAATCATTCCATTGGCCTGTAAGTTTTCCGGGCCGAACTCCTGGACAATGTCGTGATAGGCGGGTTGTCCAGGCTCTACCACTGCGCGCGCGATCTGATCGGCATCTGTGACTTCGCAGCCCAATTCACGAAGCAAGTTCGTTACGTAAGTTTTGCCACAGGCAATGCCGCCCGTTAGTCCAACCTTGAGCATAAAAATCAACAATCAAAAGGCAAAAGGCAAAAGGCAAAAGTGGGATACAGAAGGCTCCGCCGCTCTTCATAAAAACAATAATGTGCCGCCCTTCTGGTTTTTGCCTTTTGCCTTTTGCCTTTTGATTTCATAGGAGTCTCCGCCGTTCCGCCGCCTTCACCGTGTTTTGCATCAGCATCGCAATGGTCAGCGGCCCAACACCACCGGGGACGGGCGTCAAATAGCTGGCGCGTTCGACAACACTCCTTGGCTCGACATCGCCCACTAGGGTAGAGCCGCGTTTTTGCAGGGCTTCCAACCGCTTCGGAATTTCTTCATCGGGGAAAATGTGGCGCACTTCTTCTTCCGTTGACGCGCTGTTCATCCCAACATCTACAACGACCGCGCCTTCGCCAATGTAATCGCCCGTAATCATGGCTTTACGTCCGATAGCAGCAATCACAATGTCCGCACGGCGTGTGACTTCGGGCAGATTTTTGGTGCGGGAGTGGCAAATCGTAACCGTTGCGTGGCGATGTAGCAGGAGCATCGCCATCGGCTTGCCAACGATGTCGCTGCGCCCGATGACGACAGCGTTCGCGCCTGCAATCGGGATTTGATAATGATCCAGCATTTCGATGACGCCTGCTGGAGTGCAGGGAATCAACGCTTCCGAGCTGCCCTGCATTAACAATCCGGCATTGATTTTGTGAAAGCCGTCCACATCTTTGGCCGGATCAATAGCTTCGATAATTCGTCGCTCGTTGATATGGGCTGGAGGTGGAGATTGCACCAGAATTCCGTCAATTTCATCCCGCTGATTGAGCTGCTCGACCAGCGCCAATAATTGTTCGGTAGTAGTTTCTTCCGGCAGCGTATGCTTTTCAGAATACAGGCCCAGAGCTTCGCAGGTTTTGACTTTGCTGCCGACATACACCTGCGAGGCCGGATCTGAGCCGACGATAACGACGGCTAAGCCGGGTTTCAAATTACGCTCCGCTAGTTCAGCGACACGCGTAGCAACACGTTGCTTAATTTGCTGCGCAACCGCAGCACCATTCAAAATTTTTGCTGTCATGAATCACCGCTATAAAAACGTTGTGAGATAAGATGCCCGTTATCTTAACAAGACTTGGCTAAAGCGCAAGAGGCAGCTCTGCGGATGAAGATAAACTCCGCCTGAAGGCCGGTTATAACTATTAAGAACTCTATCCATACGGAGGGAGAAAAAAGGATTGGACGGGCTGCGAGGGAGAATCTGGGCAATTGCCTTCCTCGCCGGGGAACTGTTGCGGCATCTATGGGGCTGTTGCGCGGTATAGATGTCGACGCTGTAGATTAAGAAAGCTATCAATTCACAATTTCAAAATTCATCCATTGTGTTACGGTGCGCTGTTTTTCTTTCGCCAATAGGTCATTAACCACGACTTGCAAAATATACTCGCCCGGTTTCAGATTGGCCCCTAAATCTATTGCCCCACCCGCTAAAATGCGTTTTGTGTTAGGTGGTTGTGGCTCAGCGAGAGCGGCCTCTTTGCCTGTGAATACTTCCTTTCCGTCGCAAAATAATTTGACCTGCGTCGTCAGTTGAGGGCGCTGACCCGTGGCGAGTCTCGCGTTATAAACGGCATAGCCATAATTCAAAACCATTCCCCGTCGCATCCGTCTCAGGACGGGACTCGCCTGCACGACAGCTTCTGGTTTCCCACCTTTGTCATACGAACCGTTCATTGAGATTCCTGACAGCGAGAGGCGATCTTTTTTGAGATCAGGAACCTCGATAAACTGCGTTGCGGAGCCTAATCGCTGCGAGTTCTCATCTCGTACCGCGAGCCGCAATTGATAGGCCCCCGGCTTTTTGATGGGAACATCCAGGGCATACATGATTCCATCTCGCAGCGCGGTTTCATACTCTGTTGCTTTGACGCGTAGACTGTAAGAACGCGCGCCGCGATCAATGGTCAACCCATTTTCATCATGTGTTGTGGCTGCGATGTCCACCACCGTTGTGTAGTCGCCATTAGCTTGTTGCGTGAACGTCAGATCACGCGAATTGATATGAATTAGGGAGCGCACCATGGGTTTTTCCGTCTCACCTCCAAATAAAGAAGTCAACATTACTTCGACTCCGTTCTTGGTAAACGGCGAAGCCAGTGCCGCTGATAATTGTTGCTCGCGTGTTTCCAGCGGGCGTTTGGTCTCTTCATCCGAAATGCCAAAGAACCCCGTCCGCGAACGTACCCGTAAGCCAGGCTTGGTGACTGTAACTTTTAGTTGGTGAAAGGTGCGCCGTCCCAATTCATCAAAGGTCGCATCATCCGGCTCGTATCCGATCAGGTAATATCCGCGCTGATCGTCTACGATTTTCTGAATACCGCCAGCAAAATCGTTGTTGTCGTGGATGAGAAAGCCTCCGGTTTGTAAGGCCATATAATTCAGCCCGTCTTGCGTGCGGAAGTATTCATTGGCAAGACCGCGTTTGCGGTTCACGATCATGTTTGTTCCGGCAGCGGAGGCTGAGCCGGAGGACGCTTGCAGCATATCAAACGTTGCTTGCGTATCGTCTGCCGCGTTGAGTCCTAAAGTTTGCAACCCGCGCATGTCCATTGTGTAAATAACAACTGATGCGCGATTGGCTTTTTCCGTGAGGTTGCGCAAGGCATTGACGATGTCACGGCTGCTCCGATCAACTGTGTTGCGATTGCCCATGATCGAACCGACTTCAGGAAAGATTGGCAGGCCATCCGATAGTAACACCACCGATTTTCGTCCAGGCAGTTCGCGCAAGCCATCTACTACATACCGAATCGCCCCGATGGTTCCTACCGAAGAAATCTGTTCACGGGAATTTCTGAATTCCCCATCAGCGTCGCTGTCTTTCAGTACGTCTTTGTCAGCCACGCTGACTGCTCCGCCCCCCGGAGTCGTGTTCGCCGCAATGGCTTTTAAGTGTTCTATCGAACCGCGCCCGCCCATCGGTTCAAATGCGCCGATGCGGTTGCGTCCGAATGGGTACCAACGCAGGCGTTCGATGGCAGCGTGTAGCAGGCGTTTGTCGGATGTGAATTGTTGTAAGGCACCATTGCCTGCACTGCTGCGAATAATGGCGACCAAATCACCGGGCTGCATCTGTTCATCTACGAATTTTTTTAGTGCTTGCCGGACATAGGCGGTGCTTTCAAACGACAACCCTAAATCATCGGCAATCAAGGCAATCGTGCGACGCACCTGTTCCGGCTTGATCCGCGCGGGCGGTAGAGGAGGTGTCGTCTTATTCGCAATAATCGTGGGGGTGTTTTCAGCCTTGGGCGTTTCTCGTTGTAATGCGATGTAAGAGAAATTGGAAATGGATTGTTCTTTGCCGTCCTCGAAAATCTTAAAATCTTCGGGCTTCAAATTCGTTACCTGTTTGCCATCCTTGTCCACGACCACCGCATCAATCTGGATCAATCGCGTTGTAATGCGCACGACCGCCTCAGGAGTTGCGGAGTCTTGCTTTGGTTGTTGCGAATTTGGCTGTGAGGTAATGGACTTTTGCCCTTGTGGTGTTTGGGAAAGGGCGAATGGCGCAAGAACCTGAGACATGAGCAACGCCAGGATGTGAATGGGAAGAAAACGCTTACGCATAAACCTGCTCCTAAAAAACATAGGCTCTGAACAATGGCTGAAACTGAAGAGCGTCTGACGGCTCAGACCGGCGACATCATAGCAAATTGCTCAAATGGCGCAAAGATTTTTGCCAGGAGACGTCTAACCCACTTGACTCGCTATGGTAGCATCAGCGGTGTCCTCACTTTTGTCAGGAAAGGAACTTCAGCCTGCATGCAGTTTGTTTATTACCTCATACTTTTTCTTATCCTGGGGAATTCGTTGTCTCTGGCGCAGGCGCGCGATCCCAAGGAACTGCACACTTCACTCGCTATTACAGAAATCTCAGGCCTCGGACATTCAGCGCCTGATTTTGCTTTGCAGGTGACACATCATCCTCTTCCCAAATATAGCAATGAAGCTTTGGAAAAAGCAGTTTCAGGGCAGGTGATTCTCCAGGCTATATTTGGTGAAGATGGCAAGGTTACGGATATTCAGGTTCTTAAGGGGCTACCTGACGGATTAACCGAACGCGCCAGAGAATCGCTGCAAAAAACCAGGTTTGAACCAGCAAGAAAAAACGGCAAACCGATTCCGATGCGCGCGAAAATTGTTTACTCGTTTCATTGTCTGAGGTTAACGCCTAAACGCATCAAAGCGGTCTTGCAGAAAGAGCAGCCCTGGCTGAGTAATGACTCACTGGTTTGGCTGGCGAATCGTTTGTCCCTTGTGAACGACGTCAGTTATTACGATGTCATTCGCTTTGCCCCAGAGCTTATCAAAGACGGCGTCAATTGGTTGTCGGCTGAGGAGCGCAAGGAATATTTGGAGTTAGCCGCTCAAATGGAAGCTTTGCTTACGCCCGCTCAGCAAGAAATATTACAACGCGTCCCGCTTTTATCTGGCAAAGAAGTCGCTGTTCATGATCGTCAGCAAAGCAACGCAATCGTGAAAAAGGGGTGGGAAATACTGCCTTCGTCGGCGCAACAACGCTGGCGCGAACTGCACAATCGAATTGTAGAATTAGGATTATTTCGGCGTCGTAGTAGCGCCTCTTAAACTCGGCGTCCGGCAAACAAGCCATTGGCAAAATTTGCTGGACGCCGAAGGTGGCACATGGTTACTGCCACGAGGAGGGTGGCGGTGGCGGTGGTGGTTCATAGCCACCGTAGCTTGGAGGTGGAGGCGGCTGGTACGCATCGTAACTGCCTGGTGAGCCGAAGCACTCACGATACGCACAGGAAACGGTCGTGATTAATAATGGGGCCGTAAAAATTACGCCCACACAGCACACAATGATCCCGATGCCTCCAATCAAGTGGGCGACGATCCCAAACAAAATGAACATGACGGCGTTTTGTTTGGTAAAGTCCAGGCTGGTTTTGATTGCTTCAATGGGGCTTAGGTGCCGATCTGCAATCAAAGGGTAGGTGAACATCAATAAGCCTAAAGCCACAAGTGTTGCTAACGAGCCGAGACAGCAAACCAAGTTCCCAATAAACTGAACGCCTGCCAGAATCCCAGTTACCACCAGCATAGGGACAAAATTATTCATTCCCGCAAAGAAATCCCCGACGGAAAACTGCTCGCCGCGCAATTGCTTCATTGCCACATGGTAGTAGCCGCTGTAAGAAAATGCCTGTACCAGTGCGGTGATCACTGCCGAAAGAAAAGTTGCAATGATCGAGATTCCAGAAGATTGGATCGCCGCGATAATGTCTTTTGGATCAGAATTGCTTCCGACTCCCAAGGACGCAAAAATAAACGCGTAAAGCGGGCCAATCGGGATCAGCGAAATTAGTGTTACGATCAGCGAAATCAAAAGCCAGTTCGCCATTTGTTGCGAATACATCTCCCAGCCTTGATTGATCCATTCCCATCGAACCTCAACTCTTCTTGGTTGCTGCATGCAATAGCTCCTTTGCGAAAGGTTTAGCAGTTGATTGAACTGCGATCCGGTTGATTTACTGCCACGATGAAGGTGGTGGCGGATTCGCGCCGAAATCGGGCGGCGGCGGCGGGCTGTAGGTTTGTGGATTGCTCGCACCGGCGACACCGAACACATCTCGATAAGCGACGGACGTAATCAGAAATAGCAACGGATAACTAGCCAACAACCCCACATAACAAAGAATAGAGCCAGCCGAAGCGATCAGCCCCACGACGAGCGCGAAAGCTGTGAACATCAACCAGTCTTTTTTCGTGGCTTCAATACTGGCTTGAAGGGCAGCCACTGGTCCCATTCTACGTTCAACGACCAAGGGAATGGCGAAGAAGCATAACCCTTGGACAATAAACGCTGGAATGATGCACAGCATCGCGCCGATAGCTCCCAAAATCCCGACCAGAAATACCACGCCCAGGACGCGCAGAAAACAATCCGCGCCCGAAAACAAATCACCAACGCCGAAGGGGTCGCCACGCAATTGCTTCATCGCGGATTTGTAGGCCCCGGCCAGCAAAAATGCACTGAGCGCCATGATCAATGGAACAACGATCAGCATCAGCAAAAACATGAGGACGGACGGTGCTTCCGGGTTTTCCATTGAGGATGCGGCCACACTGCCTGCCAGGAGGATCACATAATTGGGGATGACCGGAATCAGAATAATCAAAACGAAAACGAGCATCTGAACAACCCACGCCGCCCAACGTTGTGTAAACAGATTCCATCCTTCTCCAATCCATTCCCACCGTACAGTCGCTTGTTGCATAAAATTTGGCTCCGATGTTGTTGAGGTTCATCCTTGGCCGACATCCTGTTCAGACGCGGCTGCTATCGAAGTGGTGATAAAAGAACTGCTCAAGCTATACTTTCATTGGCGCAACCCACACGCGCTGTTGATCCATTTCAGCAGTGAGCACGAATTGTTCGAGAAATTCGCGGAGGTCGAGGTCTTCACCTTTCATTCACAACCTCCTTGCTTGGTGTTTCGGTCAGATATTCACGGATGGTTTTGGCGTAATGCGGAAACGCCGCTTCCGGTTCCTCAATTTCGGGATGCCATCGCTTTTCCCATTCCAGACAATAATAGCCTTTGTATCCAGCGGCCTTGAGTGTTTGCACTGTTTCTTTCACCGCAACCTGGCCTGTTCCAGTCAGCACGTAACGACGATCCTTGCCGTTTGCGACAGAGTCTTTTAAGTGGGTGTGGCGCACAAATTTTCCAAGCATCTTGAACGTTTCTTCCGGCTTCTCTTTGCTATACACATTCGTGTGATGCGCATCCCACAACAAGCCAGTGGTGGTCATTTGCGAGCCTTTCAGAATTTGTAGGAGCGTGGGCGAATCGGTGAAGTCGCCGTGTGATTCCAGAATTACTGTGACGTTTGCGCCGCGTGCATATTTGCCAAGTTCGCGCATTCCTTCGATGATGCGCTCGACCGTCACGCGACGTTCTTCGCCCGCTACCAACTTATCGGGGAATACGCGTACATACGGAACATTTAAGCTGTACGCCAAATCAATGAAACGTTTCGCTTCGTCCATTTGTTCGGCGCGTTTTTTGGGATCAGGTTCATGCATCCGTGCTGACGCTCCGAGGTCGGAGATTTTCAAGCCCAAGGCTTTCAAGTCCCGCTGACTTGCTTTGATATTATCGCCCATAAATTGTGGGCTTTTCGGCAAGTCCATTTGATCCTGAAGCCCGCGCATTTCAATGGCGGAAAAGCCCCATTCGGCGGCGTTCTTGAGAATCGTTTTCCAATCCCATTTCGGACAACCAAGCGTCGAAAACGCAATCGGCGCACGCGGCGCATTGCCTGCGGCCAAAACACTGGAATGAACAATCGCAGGCGCGGCGACGACAGCGGACGACAAAGATTTGATGAACGTTCGGCGAGGTAGTTGGATCATTTGTAATTTCTCCACAAACTGCCAGTAGGCGATAAATTATGACTCAATGCTGATGGTCGAGGGCGCGCGTCAGCAGGATGGCTGACACGCTATTGATTTACAGAATTTCGATTGCGTCACCTGCGTGAATCGTACCGCCCGTGATTACACGCCCGAATTGTCCGCACCGTAAATATGTCGCTTTGGGGAGCCGTTTGTCAATTTTGGTAAGTGACCCGCACGGTTTGCGGGCTTCACTAATTTCGATGATTGCTGCACCGATTTTCAATTTCGTGCCTGCGGTCAAAGTATCAATTGCAATGCCTTCGGTGAGCAGGTTCGTACTCAGTTCTTCCGCCGTGACCTCAATACCAGCGGCCTGAATTTCCTGCAAGGTTTCGTTGGCAAACAAACTCACTTGGCGATGCGGCTTCGTCCCCGCGTGATGATCGCCGCTGACGCCGTGATCGGGAATCAATTCAACACTGGCAATCGCATGTTTGCTCGCGCCTTTGTTTGAGCCGATGAAGGTGGTGATAAGTTTGCCAAATTGATTGCTCAAAACGACCTCAGTCGGAGTTGATCTCAACCAAATCTTCGCCAGAGTCTAATAGCTCAATCGCTTTGTTCAAGGTCACGAAGAAAATCTGTTTGAGTCGCGCGTTGGAAGTGTTACCGCAAGTCAGCCAAATCACTTTAGGAGGAGAACCGTTCTGCTCCAACAACTTGACGAAATCACTATCCTTCGTCATCACTACGGCGTTCTCGTTTCTTGCAGTAAAGAAAATCAATCGGTCAGTTGCATCACGCAATCCCAATTCGCGCAAAGAAAATGCCGTCATATCAAAGTTGGCGGTGATCCACGCCGCAAGAGCAGGCGAAAGTTGCGCATCAAGCCAGATAATCATGCTGCCAAAACCGGATGATCCAATCGCCGCGAGGCATAAGCCAGCGCCGCTTTGATGTCATCCATTTCGAGATCAGGCATTTCTTCCAAAATCTCTTCTGCCGTCAGCCCCGCTGAAAATAAATCCAGTACGTCAATCACGCGAATCCGCATGCCGCGAATACACGGACGTCCGCCGCATTGCTCAGGATTGATAGTAATTCGACTTATCAGGTCTATGGATGACATACTTATTCGTATCTTTTGCCTGCTAGAAGAAGATGCGCGAAATCGCGCCAACTGGGATCGTCTCGCAGCCTTTGTGCATCAGTTGCCCACGCGTGCATTGCTTCGAGAAAGTGTTCAATTGAGGTGTTTTCCCATTCATCAGTCGAGTTGCCGTAATCTGCAATCAACGCTTCCAGGAACCGCATGAAATCTTCGCGCGACGAAATGGACTCAAACAATTCTTCTGGCCTCATCAGTATTTCGCCAAATCGTTCACCGCTTTCAGCACATCTTCCGTCTGCGGCAGAATCGCGTCTTCGACTTCAGGCGCGTAGGCGACGAAGGTGTCCAACGACGCGACGCGCTTGACCGGGGCGTCCAGATATTCAAACAACTCGTCGGCAATCCGCGCGGCGATCTCTGCGCCGTAGCCCCACGAAATCGCATCTTCGTAAGCGACGACAACTTTGCTGGTTTTCTTGACGCTCGCTGCAATCGCGTTCCAGTCGTAAGGATTCAGGCTGCGCAAATCAATGACTTCGACGCTCAACCCATTTTTCGCGGCTTCACGCGCGGCGACGACCGAACGTTGCACGAGTGCGCCGTAGGTTACGACCGTCACGTCTGTGCCTTCATTCACGACTTTCGCTTTGCCAAACGGAATGCAGAAATCTGCGCCGGGATATGGGCTTTTGTTGTACGTCTGGCGATAGAGATGTTTGTGTTCAAGAAACAACACCGGATCGTCACAACGAATTGCCGTGCGCAGCAAGCCGTTTGCATCCAGTGCAGTCGCGGGCGCTACGACGCGCCAGCCCGGAATCGAAGTGAACAACTGCGCGCCGGTCATACTGTGATAGATCGCGCCGCCTTTTAAGTAACCGCCAAACGGCACGCGCACGACCAGCGGGCATTTCCATGCATTGTTCGAGCGCCAACGCAAGAGCGGCACTTCGTTGTGCATTTGCATGTACGCCGGCCAGATGTAATCGAAGAATTGAATTTCGGCAACAGGTTTCAATCCACGCGTTGCCATGCCCATCGCGCGCCCGATGACGTTCGCCTCGGCCAGCGGCGAATTGAAGACACGCGTATCGCCAAAATTGCGTTGCAGGTTATGCGTGACTTTGAAAACGCCACCTTTGCCTTTGACGTCTTTCAGGTACTCGGAACGCGAGACATCGGCCACGTCTTCGCCGAGCACGATGATGCGCGAATTGCGCTGCATTTCTTCGTGCAGGCAGCGATTGATGTGATCCACCATCGTGCCTTCTCCGCCCTGAAATTGGGCCTGGGCTTCGGTGTCAAAATCGGACGAGGTTGGATCAACGTCGGGCGAGTACACATACAACGTCGCCGTATCTTTCGATGGTTGCCCAACAGCCAGAGCGTGGTCGGTTGCCTCGTTGATTTCCTGATTCACTTCGGCTTCGATCCGTTCGAGTTGCGCCCGCGACGCGATGCGATTTTTCAGGAGGTGATTCGCCAGCTTCAGGATGGGATCGCGGCGTGCGTCGGCTTCACGCTCCTCTGTCGGGCGATAGTTTTGTTCGTCGTCAGATTGCGAATGTGAATACGGACGAATGACGTGCGCATGAACCAGCGCCGGGCCGCGCCGTTGTCGGCAATAATTGGCTGCGCGCGTGATCGCCTCGTAGCTGGCAAAAATATCTGTGCCGTCGCATTCCTCAATGTACAAATCCGGGAAGCCCGTGACGAGCATCGAAATGCTGCCGCCTGCGGTTTGCACCTCGACGGGCGTCGAAATCGCGTAGCCGTTGTCTTCAATTACATAGAGGACAGGCAGCTTCAAATTGCACGCCGTGTTGAGCGACTCCCAAAATTCGCCTTCGCTGGTGGTGCCATCCCCGGAAGTTACTAACACCACTTCATCTTCAGCAAACAGCGTCGCGCGATCCTGAATTTCTTCGATCAACGAAAAACGATGTCCCGCTTCAGCCGCACCTACCGCCTGCAAAAACTGCATTCCTGTGCAAGACGAGCGTGACACGATGTGAAGGCGCGGATCGCTCCAATGATTTGGCATTTGCCGTGCGCCGGAGCTTGGGTCGGTTTTGGCGGCGACTGCGGCCAATAAGTGGTCAATCGGCGGAATGCCGAGTTGGAGGCACAACGCGCGATCACGATAGTACGGGTAAAACCAATCGTAGCCAGGGCGCAACACCGAACCGGCGGCGACTTGTACTGCTTCGTGACCAGCCGCGCTGATTTGGAAATAGATCAGGTTTTGGCGTTTCAGTTGGAGTTCTTTGTCATCAATGCGCCGCGATGTGTACATCGTGCGGTAGAACTCTAATAATGTCGCGCGGTCTAACTTAACACGGGGTTCAATCGTTTGGTCGCTAACTTTCGTAGCCATTGGGGGTATCCAATCTCCTTACCGAGAGTTTCATTGGCAGCAACGTGGCGCATAGTCTAGCCGCTCGGTCAGGATTGCACAAGTTTGCGCTGGCATGCGAAACTGCGACTTGGTTAATGCTATGGATAATCCACTCAGTTTGCTCAGCGCCATGATTACGCCCGCCGTCTTAATTTCAGCTTGCGGAACCTTGATAATGTCCACGTCTATGCGATTAGCTCGCATCGTGGATCGCGTGCGTGATCTCAGCTCTCAGATCGAAGAATTATTTATCGGTGACAGCACCGATTTTGCCGAACAACGACGCGCCGAAGTCGAGCGGCAACTTTCGGTTCACGCGCGACGTGGCAAAATCATCCAAAATGCGCTAACGGGTTTTTATATTTCGCTTGGGTTATTGGTAGCCGCAACGGTCAGTATTGGTTTTACTGCGATTATCCAGCAGGCGGCCTGGCTGCCTGCAGTGTTAGGAATTTTGGGAACTATTTCGCTGTTTTACGGCTCTGTTTTGTTGATTGCAGAAACGCGACTGGCGCTGCGGTCGGTGAATTCTGAGATGCAATTTACGCTGCACTTGCGCGATTTATATCGGCAACGCTCCGATGACAATAACTTGCCGTGAAGAATTTGAGATTTGAGATTGGAACTTGGAACGAACGGATGAAAGAAATTACGATTGTTTGTGACGGTAGCAGTTTGGGGAATGGCAAAGGCGAAACGCGAGCGGCGGCGGTCGCTATTTTGGAATATCGTGGCAAGCGCAAAATTTGCGGCGAATATTTAGGCAATTGCACCAATCAACAAGCCGAAGTCATTGCTGCTTGCCTGGGCCTTGAAGCCTTGAAAGAACCCTGCCAGGTCAAACTTATTTCCGATTCGCAATATGTCATCAAAACGATGAAGGGTGAGTTCCGACGCAAAACCAATCACGAGTTTTGGGAACGTCTGGACGCCGCGAAAAAGCCGCACAAAGTTCTGTGGGAATGGACGCGCGGACATGCTGGACACGCTGTGCAGGAAATCTGCGACGAAGCGGCGCGCACCATTGCGTCGGAAGGCACGGTAGATCAGAAGAAAATGGAAGACTTGTTGAAGTGACACGGATTAATCTGGAATAGCACCGATTTCCCGGCACGGATTACCGCCTGCGATCACGTTGGCTGGAATGTCTTTGATCACGACAGAGCCAAAAGCAATTACGGAATTTTCGCCTATCGTCACGCCTTTCAGCACCGCCGAACCTGCCGCAATCCAAACATTATTTTTGATTTGAATGGGAGCAATGCCGACCGGTGCATCTTTTTGTTGACGGCGTTGGCTCAGCGAATGAAAGTCCGTATCCATCATTCGTACATCTGCCAGCGTGGCATCGTTACCGACTTCAATGTATTTCACCGCGCTGATGCGTGTGCCATTCAGGAAGCTGCGATGCCCAACGCGCACAACGGCGTGGTGATCGTGCGTGAAGATGTCCGTCTTGGTGCCGACGATCACATCATCGCCGAAGATAACTTGCCCTGCTCCGCGCAACCGCAATCCGCCTTGCACCGAAAAACGTTTGCCTGCCCTCAGGGCGGTGCCGCCGAACAGTTGGCGAACGCGATAGTAAAGCAAGCACCAACGAGCACGCAGCCAACCCCAGCGCCACCGCAAATGCAGTCCCTGAGTTAGATATTGTGGATGTTGCGGGGCAGGGAAGACGGCGAGAGCCGCCGATAACATTCCCTTCAACAATCGTTTCATCTCTTAAAAATCAATATCCGCTAACAAGGCAGACGGCTTTTTGTGAAAGGCGCGGCTGATGGTGATCAGACCTTCCAGGCTTGGCAGATGAATCCCGCGCTCAATTGAACTCAGTTGTGAAACGCTGATGCTGGTTGCCGCTGCTAATTCTTTTAATCCCCAATCGCGTTCGGCGCGCAGGGCTTTGATCCGTTGTCCTAATCGTTCGCGCAATCGCTCCACGTCGCTTTGCCCTAAGCCAAGCGTGTTGACCGCACGCTCTAATGCTTCGCGTAGTTGTGAGAGCGAAAATGGTTTCGTCAAGTAATCGAAACTGCGGAGTCGAAAGGCCGCGCGCATATCGTCCAAATCGGGATAACCCGTGATAATGATGACGCACAATTCCGGCCAACGGGCGCGCAACTGATCCAGAATCTGTTCTCCCGTCACCGTCCCCATTTTCATGTCCAGCAAAACAACATCCGGCAATCTCTCGGCATTCGTCGCCCAGATTTCATCGGGCGTCGCACACAGACGGACCTGATGCCCGTCGTCTTTTAAGATATCTTCGAGGTATTGGCGGAAATCGGCATCATCGTCGAGGACGACAATATCCAGGGGGGGCAATGGGCGGGCAACAGTTTCCATGAAGCTATGTGGGCATCGGTAATGTGATTTCAAATCTCGCGCCGCTCTGCGATGGACGATTATTGGCAACGATCAAGCCGCCGTGCTGGTCAATGATACCAGCGGTGACGGCCAGACCTAAACCCGTTCCATTCGCATCCAATCGACTGGTTACAAATGGCTCAAAGATGCGGGGCAAAAGGTCGGGCGAAATGCCTGCGCCATTATCTTCAATCGTCAACTCCAGCCACTGTTTTTCGTCTTGCTGCACGTGGCGTGTGTACACGCATAACTTACCAGAAGCGCCATTTGTGTGACCAGCTTCTAACCGGTCTTTGATCGCATAAACGCCGTTTTTGAAAAGATTCACGAAGACTTGCAACAAGCGACCGGCATTGCCGATTACCATATCATCGTCGGACGCTTGATTCACGAATTCAATCTGCAATTTGCGAGCTTCCATGCTAACCAGGGACCACGCTTCGTCGAGCAATGGTTTGAGCTGAACCGCTTCCATTGTTTGCGTCCGTGCGCGGGCAAAATCGGTCAGGCTTTCGCTGATGCCTCGCAACCGTTCGGTCACGCGCAGCATGCGATGTAGGCGATTTTCGTTGCTGGGTTGGTCGCAGGTCTCAATCATCTTTTCCAAGGAACCGTGCAACACCGCCAGCGGTGTGTTGATTTCGTGGGCGACGCCTGCGCTCATCAACCCTAAGCTCACGAGCCGATCCTGACTGGCTAAATTTTGTTTCGCGGTTTCCAGCAAGTGATTTTTGCGCTTGAGGTCGTTCGCCATTTCCTCGACTTGTTCGAGCGCCGTTTGGAGTTGATCTTCATGTTGGCGCAGCAGCGTCACAATGGCGTTGCGCGAGGCCATGATTTGCCCCAATTCATCGCCGGAGATAAATCGCTGTTCGATCAGTTCGTGTTTTTTCGCGCCGGACTGGAGCGCTTCATCCGCGCGCAGGATGCGTTGCAACGGATAATAGACATAGCGCGGTAAAATAAACATTTCCAGCGCAATCACGGCTAAGGCATAAACACCGAGCAACGCCAATCCCAACATCCATCGCAGGCGGCGCGAAAGCTGCACATATTGCTCGGCATTGAGCGCAATGACCTGAAACGAATTGTCAGTTGTATCCAAACGAATGAGACGAAAAGTTGGAATCGCCGAACTCTGAATCATCACGCGATCCTGCCACACGCGCCCCGGATTGTTATTCAACCAGTCGCGCATCTCCGGCCTGATGATTAACTCGGCATCCTTGTTATCCAAAATTGTGAAGCGGTCGGATTGCACGCTACGCACCGCACCGGGATACCGCTCGAAGATTTGGGCCATCAATTCGGCTTCCTGTTGCGCTGACCGCGCCGCGATTTGCGTCAATGGAGTGCGCAAGGCGATATACAAACTCAACACCAGAATCACAAAGAACAGGTTATGAAACACGATCAGCTTGCGCCGAATTGGCAAGCCTGCAATAAATTTACTGATGCTGCGAAATCTCATATGTGGGTTCCTGCCAGCCGTTGATGATACCGCATCGCCGCGTTTTTTAAGAACGACTTAGCAGGCCGGATGGCTCCTTGGCGACGGAACCGCCTTTTATCTTTTTCCAAGTCTGGGTTAACATAGCCCATTCATCATTTAAGACAAATTCTATCTGACGCGGTAAACAGTCATTATGAAAACATTGTCCCAAGCAAAACTATCGAGAATCGTGCGTGAGCGGAAGATGGCCGCCAAGGCGCTACTTTCGACCAAGCACACCCTGCTGGCCCATATCATCCCGATGCGTCGTTGCAATTTGGCCTGTGGTTATTGCAACGAATATGACAAAGTCTCTGAGCCGGTGCCGCTCACGGAAATGAAGCGGCGCATTGATAAGCTGGCCTCGTTTGGCACATCGCTCATTGTCATCAGCGGCGGCGAGCCGATGCTGCATCCCCACATCTTTGAGATCATTAGCCATATTCGCAGCCACAACATGCTTTGTGGTTTGATTAGCAATGGCTATTACATGACCCGAGAAAATATTGCGAAGCTAAATGCGGCGAAGCTGGATTATTTGCAAATCAGCATTGATAACGTCACGCCGGATGAGGTCTCGCAAAAAAGCCTGAAGGTTCTGGCTCCGCGCTACCTGCGCTATTTGTCCGAAGACGCCGAGTTTCACATCAATATCAACTCGGTCATTGGTGGAGGGATCAAGAATCCTGAAGATGCCCTGACAGTCGCCGAAAAAGCCGTTGAACTTGGCTTCTCGACGTCGCTTGGCATTATTCACGATGGCAGCGGACAACTGAAACCGCTGAGTGATCGGGAGATGGCGATTTACAGGCAATTGAAAAAAGTCGGCAAAAGCGGCTGGACACGATTCAATGGCTTTCAGGACGATTTGGCGGAAGGCAAGCCACACGAATGGCGGTGCCGCGCGGGCGCTCGGTATCTATACATTTGCGAAGACGGATTAGTCCATTACTGTTCGCAACAACGTGGCTATCCGGCGGTTCCATTAGAAAAATATACGATGGAAGATGTGCGGCGGGAGTTTTACACCGAGAAACCATGCGCCAGCTTTTGCACGATTGCGTGTGTGCAACAAATCGCGTATTTCGATAATTGGCGCGCCCCGCAAACGTCCCAGAATCGCCCCTCGCTCGAAGGCGACCGGATTGGCGCGGCTTGATTGACGCAGAGAATTTAGGTGTATTGACAAATAGATTGGGAAGCACGTAGTGGCGAATTCATTCGCTTGCGTTTGAAGCAAATAAATTTGCTACTACGTGCTTCTTGCCAACATCAGGTGTCAGTACAGATTTTGGCTTCACTCGCTTTATTCAACACCGTGCTTTGTCACCTCCAACTCACCCACCTTGTGCAATTTCATCATTGATGACAGGCTGGGTTGTTCAGGCAAACGCCCAGCCATCGCAATCACCATTTGTCCATGCTGCACTAATCCCAGTCGAATCAACTCTTCATCGGCGCGTGACAATAATTCATAACCACGACAACTAAAGTCGAGCAAATGCGGCTCCAAACCCCATACGGCGGACAAAGCGTTGCGGCTGCGTTCGTGCGGCGTAAACGCGAGGACGCGCGTTTTCGGGCGCAAGGCAGCCAGGTGCCGGGCCATGGTTCCCGATTTACTGTACACAATAATCAGTGGCGCTTGGATTTCCTGTGCGGCATACACTGCCGCTTCCGCAATCGCCCGACCTTCAGTTCCTTTTTGTAAATCGTGAATGGTTTCGCGGTGGCGGTCGAGTTGTGGCGCACAGGAGCTTTCCGTAAAACTGATGATGCGCGCCATCGTTTCGACCGCTTCGACCGGATAATCACCGACCGCTGTTTCTGCTGAAAGCATCACGGCATCGGTGCCATCAATGATGGCGTTGGCTACGTCAGAGGCTTCGGCACGTGTCGGACGCGGCTCACTTTTCATGGATTCGAGCATCTGCGTCGCGGTGATGACAATGCGTTCGGCAGCATTGGCTTTGGCGATGATTTGCTTTTGGTAAAACGGCACGCTTTCGACGGACGCTTCAACGCCCAAATCCCCACGCGCCACCATCACACCGTCACACGCTTCGATGATGGCATCTAAATCTTTCAACGCTTCGAGCTTTTCGATTTTGGCGATGAGCGGCGTATTGGCACCGAGAAACTCAATCAGCGTTTTGGCTCCGATGCAATCGCGCGCACTGCGCACAAATGATAACGCGATGTAATCCACTCCCTGCTCAATGCCAAAGCGCAAATCGGAGTGGTCTTTTTCGGTCATTGAAGGCGCAGAGATTTTGACACCCGGCAAATTGATCCCTTTGTTTTCACCCAACTCGCCGCCATTGATAATGCGACATAAAACATCCGTTGAATCAACGCGCTCGACACGCAATTCAATCATTCCATCAGCCAGCAAAACGCGGTCGCCGCTGCTGACATCTTTGGGCAAATGGGTATAGGTTGTCGAAACCAACCCCGGCTCGCCCAATACGTCGCGGGTTGTGATCGTCAGCGTTTCGCCCTGATTCAGGCGGATTGGCGCGCCCTCGCGCAGCTTGCCGGTGCGAATTTTCGGGCCGCTGAGGTCGAGCAGGATCGCCAGCGGACGATTCAATTCGGCGGCGATTTCTCTAGCTAATCGGATGGTTTCGGCATGTCGTTCATAAGCTCCGTGGGACATGTTGACACGGGCTACATCCATTCCGGCCAACAGTAAGGCGCGCAGTTTTTCGGGTGAACTTGACGCTGGCCCCAGCGTCGCAACAATTTTCGCTTTTCGCATAATCTCCCAACAAAAATGCGGTCAGCATCAAACGGCTACTTGTACAGCAGGTTGATGTGACCGCGTTGTGATTTGGTTTGCAACGCAAACTCCGTTATTGCTTATCGAGTGCTTTTTGCACAGCGGCACGAATCGCCGCTTCGTTTTGCGCACTATGGCCGTTGGTGTGCAAGAGCAACTTGCCATCGCGTCCGAATACCAATGTTTGTGGAGCGGACAAATCGCGCGAGTTTACAAATTGAATGAACGTGGGTTCATCAATCTGCGCCACTGGATAATTGAGCTTTTGAGCTTGGATATATTCTCGAACCTGATTGGCGCTGGATGATTCTGATTCGATGCCAATGAGTTGCAGCCCCTTGCTGATTTGCTCTTCAGAAAACTGCGTCATCGTCTCTTTGATGTGATCGCGGGAATGTGCGCAACGCATGCCGAAAAAATCCAACACGACCACTTTGCCCCGCAAACTAGCCAGCGAGAATTGTTGCCCATCTACTGTGATCAACTTGATCTGGGCGACCGCTTCTTTGGGCATTTTGCCAACATTAGTCACTGCTTCCGTCTGAAAAAAAGTAGCTGGTGTGAACACAAATAAGGTGAGGAGTCCAACCGTGGCGACAGCCAGTCTCGCGTTTCGCATAGATAAGGTTTTGAAAAACTGATTAGCCAATTTCATACATCTCCTGTTAATGGTCTTTATGATCCGGGCGTTATTTTTTGCGACGAACAGGGGCTTTCGGGGAGGCTGGTTTAGCCGTAGTTTCTTTGACGGTGGTAGTTGTAGCCTTCGTTTCCGGCTTGGTCTCAGTCGGCGCGGCGTTGCTGGAGGATGCCGCCCCATATTCGCCTTCGACCAGCGATGTCATTTCTTTCGTGCGTTCTTCTGACCAGCCGATCCAACGTTTCAGCATCTTGCCGTTTTTGCCAAACAGTACGACCTGTGGCACGTTGTGATTATGGCTGTCCGCATAGTAGGCCATCACTTCATTGCTCAGGTATCCAACGGGGTAATTCAGGCCATAATCCTTGATGAATTTTTTGACATCCGCCACTTTATCCTTCTGGTCGGTTGCCAACGAAATAATGACAAAGCCCTGGGCTTTAAACTGGTTGTAGACCTTGACCATGTGCGGCGCATGTTCCTGACAGTGAATACACCAGGAAGCAAACATATCTATGACACAGACTTTGCCGCGCAGGCTGGAAAGCTTGAGTTTTTTGCCATCCAGCATGGTGACTTCGATTTCCGGTGTGTCGGATGAGCCATCGGGCGCGGGCAATTCGGGGATGTCTTCGTGAGCGTTCACAGCGTTGGCTGCCGCGCGACCTCGTCCTGGCAAAGCTGTCGCAACCAGCAACAAGGCCAAGCCTAAGACCAATGGCTTGAAATTTCTGAACAACATAAACGCACTCCTTAAAAAATTGGAATTTGAAAAACTGTGAGGAAGATGCTGACAAGAATTGTCAATTGAGTTGCGCTGTAATGACTTCCTCTAAACGCGCGATGCTATGACGCGGATCATTGCCAATCAGATGCTCGACGACGCGACCATCTTTTCCAATCACGAACAATTGCGGAATCGGAGCCTGGCCGGTTTCATCTTCCGTGCCATCCAGAAAGGCACCCGATACTCTGTCCGGGGCATAAGTAATCGTGTAATTCACGCCAGCCTCTTTCATGAATTTCAGCACCTCGGCTTCATCGCTTTTTTCGTCCAGGCTCAGGCCGACAACCGCCAACCCTTTGTCACGATACTTTTGTTGCATGGCGGCGAGCTTCGGGGTTTGTTCGCGGCACGGACCGCACCACGTCGCCCAGACGTCCACCAAAATCACTTTGCCTTTCAAACTGGCGAACTTGAATTTCTTGCCGTCGGGTTGTGTCATCTCCAGATCATTGACGGCTTGAATCGAATTGTCGCGGATCACTGCGCCAGGACTTTTTGACTGCGCTTTGCGATTCGCCGAAACGGTTTTTGCCATTGCTTCTGGCGACATTACCTCAGACACCGCTTTTGGAGGCGGTGCGCTGCTGCACGCGGAAAGTACCGCAGCCGCGAGCAAAAGCAAACAGATTTTTTTAGTGAACATAGCTCGGCTCATCTTCAAGCTCCCGATCAATAGCTTCATAATCAACCAATTCATCGTGGCCTGGTTGCGAGAGAGAATACTCCTCCGAGGCCCACTTTCCCAGATCAATCAATTGACAACGCTCCGAACAGAAAGGCCGCCACGGATTTTCTGTTCCATCCGCAGCACGCCAGAAAGTTTCTTTTCGACAAAGTGGGCATCTCATAGGCTTGATCCGTCATCTGCATCTTCAGTATTTAAGTCGTCATTTGGATTATTTGGGACGAAGCGCAATGATACCGAAATTCGTGGCAAAATCGAAATCAGAATCAAAGCGTGCCATAATGTTTTCGGATTACGCAATTCGCGGCTACAGTTTCTTACAGGATTAGCACTATGAGAGCAGGATTTGTTTTCGTCGTTATTTTCGCCCTTTTGTTGGACGTTTCCACGATTGCGCAAAGCGGTCGAGGAAAAAATCCGCCGCCACCGCCCAAGCCACCCGCGCAACAACCGCCACCCGCTACGACTAAAATTCTGAATCTGCCTGAAGGCGGCAAAGTCGTGAAATATGACACGGATGGCATCTCATCGCGGTTCACTCTGAAAAATGGCTTGATCGTCATTATTCGGGAACGGCATTCAATGCCTTTGGCAGCGGTCACAACCTACGTCAAAGCAGGTCATTTCAACGAACCGGATGAAGCGGTTGGCGTTGCGCAATTGGTGGAGCGCCTGCTTTTGAAGGGAACTGCGACGCGCCCGGCGGATACGATAGCGACTGAAACCGCGCGACTCGGCGGCGTTCTTCAATCTGAAACCACTTACGAGAAAACTTCCTACGCTGCCGTCGCCCCTGCTGAAAGCCTGCCAAAGATTTTGGAGATTCAGGCGGACCTCCTGCAAAATCCGGCGTTCGATATCGAAGAGCTGAAAAAAGAATCGCTTGCCCTGGCGCAGGAAAACCGACGTCAGCAGGATAATGTGGCCGCGTTTGCGCTGGGAAAAATGTACGCGACCGCTTTTACCGCTCATCGGCTGAAACGTTGGCGCAGTAGTTCCGATGAGCTTTTGAAAGCCATCACGCGTGAGCAGTTGCAAACGTTCTATCAAACATTTTATCGCCCCGAAAATACGGTGCTGGTGATTATGGGCGATGTCAACACCAATCAGGTCATCCCACAAATCCAACAGCTTTATGCGAATTTCGGCACCGCACCCGTGCCCGAACCCGTTGTCACCGAACCCAAGCCCGTAGCCACAAAACCTGAACCGGCGAAGCCGCAACCCAAATCGCCAACCGCAGTGGCAAAACCGACGACGACCGCACCTGCGCAAGCGGCGGCTGCGATCAATTCAGCGCCCGCTGATCCAAAATCTGCCGACTCCAAAGCTGTCGAGGCAACGGCTCCATCTCAAACCTCAAATTTCAAATCTCCCATGCCTGAAGAGCCACCGCAAACGATGCTGCGCTACAGCAACGAACGCGGGGACATTGGGCAAACGGTCGTGACCATTGGCTACCACGCGCCAGCCTTGACGAATACGCCCGAAGGATTGAAAGAACAGGCCGCGATGGAAGTGCTGGCCGCAACATTAGGCGTTGGACGTGGTTCACGATTAAATAGTGCGTTGCGCGAAAAGATGGGCGCGGTGTCGAGCGTGAGCGTGGATTACCTGCCGTTGCCAACTGTGGGCGTGTTCAGCGTGCAATTAAGAGTGACACCGGGTGGATTGGATCACGGCGAAGGCGAATATTTTCGGCAGGTCGAACGCTTTCGCCGCGAATTGTTGAGCGAAGGCGAATTGCAACGCGCGAAATCGTTGCTTGAAAAACGCTTTTATGACTCGGTCGCGGCGCTGCAAGATGAAGCTGAATTACTGGCGCATTATCAATCGCAGTACGGCGACTTTCGTTGGCTGAATTCACACCTCAGTCGGCTGCGCGCCGTCACGGCAAAAGACGTGCAACAAATAGCCGCGCGAATTTTGTCTTTAGGCAAAACAACAGTGCATGAATATGAACCGCGCACCGCGCCGCCGCGCACCTTCACCATCGAAAAATTCGCCGAAACCATCGCCATTTTAGCGCCCGCTTCGATGCAGCAAATCAAGCCCGAAGATGTGAAGCCTGCCGTTGCGCTGCGGCAAATCGCACAAGGCAAAGAGCGCAATCAAATCGCCGATGATGACAAAGTCATTGTCACGGCGATTCCATTGCCCATCAAAGATTTCTCAATCTATCGCGGCCCGCGTGCCTACGTACGCGAAGACAAGTCGCAACCAACCTTAACCATCGGAGTGTTTTTTCAAGGCGGTCGCATCATCGAAGACCAATCCACTAGCGGTACAACCGAGATGATGTTGCGTGCGATGCTGAAAAGTACGATGACGCGCAAAGGTGATTTGATTGCGTTGGAGCTGGAAAATTATGGCGGCGACATCAGCGTTGTGAACGAATCGGACTTCTTCGGCTTCACGCTGGATGTGCTATCGCGTAACGCGGAAAAGGCGCTGGCGGTCTTGCTGGAAATTATCGAGAACCCGTACTTCGACAAAGCTGAAATTGCCCGCGAACGCGATGGCGTGCTGGCGTCGCAATTGCAGCTACGCGATGACAGCGTGCAACGTTCAAAAGAATTGGCGCTGGCGTCAATCTATCCGAACCATCCGTATGGATTGCCGCGCTATGGATTGCCTACGGTTGTCAAAGCCGCGACCGACGAATCGCTGGAAGCGTGGTACAAAAAAACGATTCGCCGCCAATTTCCGATGGTAATTTTAGTAGGCGATACCGATGGCTCCGCGCTGGTGTCTAGCATTTTTGCTGAAGCCTTCAAGCGTAGTTCCGGCGAACTGGATCAATCGCTCAAAGTAAACTTGCCCCCGCTGACTGTCACGCCCGAAGAGAAGGTTGAAGCCCGCGCGCGTAAACAAACCACGCAGGCCATCGCGTTGCGCACCCCATCGCCCGCGCAAGCCAACAGCTACGTGTGGACGATTTTGCAGCAGTACGCCGCAGGACTTGGCGGCAGATTCGGTAAGGAATTGCGCGATCAGCAAAGCCTTGCTGACACCGTGTTGCTCCAACATCAACAAGGCCTCGCCAACGGCACATTGCTGGCGTACATCGCCACGTCACCCGAAAACGAAGCCAAAGCCCAGGCCGCATTAGGCAAAGAGTTGGAAGCCCTCGCCAAAACGCCGCCGAGCGATAGCGAAATCGAACGCAGCCGCAATGCCGCCATCGGTTCTTACGCCGCCGCGTTGCAATCAAATTCCCTGCGTTTGTTGGAATACGCCCGCGCCGGAATGCTCGGTCGCAAAGTCACCGAGGTCGAAACGCAACCCGACCTGCTACGTGCCGTCAAAAAAGACGACCTGAAAGCAGCAGCCGAAGCAGTCATCAAAATGACTACGGCAGGACGCGGCGTTGTGCGGGGTGAACAAGCGGCGAGTGCGAGATAGGTTGATTTGCCTGCGACTTCCAAAACAGGAGCCTGGGTTTTATGCGTTTTTTCCACAACTTTTTTTGGTTAGCGGAACAAGCAGTGGGCTTCCTCTTTTATATTTGGCCAGTTACTTTTGCTTTACTCCTATTCATAGCAATTACAGGCATAATCACTTTCTTTGGACAGAAAAAAGAATTTCGCTTTAAATCTCTTTTGGGATTATTGGCACTCATTTTCCCCGTTTTGATTCTTGTGTGGGGAACTACGTTTGAACGTCAAACAGGTACGATATTTATAAGCATTCTAGGCGGATTGCTATATTTCGGTCAGATTCCTGTCGGAGCATTGCTTGTTTATTTAGCTTCAGGATACAGATGGTTTGTATTCGCACAAATAGTCTTTGGAGCTTGGGTTTCTCTCAATGCAATGTTTCTGGCTGCCATGTCCATCACTGGAGATTGGATTTAATTTTTCCTCTCGGTAAGGTCTGTTTATTTTCTCGTGAACTTCGCAAACATCGAATCCACCCCTCAACTCCAATCCCTCATCGCCGCCATTCGCGCGGGCAAACGGGTCGTGTCTATCGCAGGTTTGGGCAGCGGGGCAAAAGCTCTCGTCATCGCCGCGCTGCAAAAAGCGACGGGCAAGCGGTTCGCCTTTCTGAGCCTGCGCAATCGTGATCTGGAAGATTTGGAGCGCGATCTGCGCTTTTTTTATTGCACGCTCAATAGTCGCAACGAATGCGAAGAGCAGGTCTTTACGCTGCCCGCGTCAGAAAGCAATCCCTACTCCGGCACATCGCCACATGCTGAAGTGCTGGAGCAGCGCGCGCTGGCATTGTGGCGTTTGGCTTCGGGCGCGGGCGACATCGTGATGCTGACGGCGCGGTCGTTGATGCAACGCTTTGTGCCGCCGCAGGAAACGAAGCAGGCAACCGTCACGCTGAAAATCGGCGAAGAATTGCCGCTCGAAGATTTGCTGGATCACTTGCACAACGTTGGCTACGTGCGCAGCGATCCGGTCGGCAATGTGGGCGATTACTCTTCGCGCGGCGGCATCTTGGATGTGTATTCGCCGAGCGGCAGCGGCGACGCGCTGTATCCATTGCGAGTCGAATTCTTCGGCGACGAAATTGATTCGATCCGCGAATTCGACCCAGAAACGCAACGTTCGCTACGGCAAATTGATGAAGCCGTGATCGTTCCGATGCGCGATGAACGTTCGTCGGCGCAGGATTTCAAAAACTGGGCGCACATTGCACGTGAACATTGGCACGACGAAAAATATGATCGCGCGTTGCGAGATCGTTTGGTATTTGCCAATGAAGGCGAACCGTTTCCCGGCTGGGAATATTTGCTGCCGCTGGTAAAGCCGTTAACCGCGTCGGTGTTTGATTATTTGCGCGACGCCGTACTCGTCGTAGATGAACCGTCCGAAACCGAGAAGCAGGTTAAATCCATCCTTGACGAATTGCAGTTGAATTATCAGCGCGCCGAAGACGCCGATGATTTGGGACTCACGCCCAACAAGTTGTTTTTGACGCCCGACGAATTGCGCGCAAAGTTGGAACGATTGCCGCGCCTCGAATTGCGTTTGCTCGGCAGTGCCGCACTTGGCTTTGAAGACGAACTCTCCACCGAAGACGTCAGCGCCAACACCGTACTGGTTGAATCCGCGCCCGAAGTTTTTACGCGCGACCGCTCGTCGTCGCCGTTGTTTTTGTTCCCGCCCGAACCCAATCAAACCGACATCGAACTCATCTCTCGCGCCGTCCGCAAATGGCACGGACGCTTGAGCGACCTTGCGGCAGATCTGAAACAACGCGACGAACAAACCATCTTCGTCCTGCCCAGCACCGGCATCGCCGACCGCATCCGCGAATCTCTTAACGAGTACGACGTAACCCTAACCACCGCCACCGAAGGTCTACCGTCTACCGTCTACCGTCTACCGTCTACTCTTCTCGGCGATCTCTCCGTCGGCTTCTCCATCCCCGCCGCCCAACTCACGTTCTACATCGAACGCGACATTTTTGACGAAGCGATTCACGTCGAACGGCGCACGGGCAAGGCGAAAGCGGTGCGTTCGCAAGCCGCCGCGTTTCTCTCCGACTTCCGCGATTTGAAAATCGGCGATTACGTCGTTCACATAGATCACGGCATCGCGCAATTCCAGGGTTTGTTTCAACTGGACATGTCGGGCGGAACTAGCGCCGCCTCCGATAACTATGCACGCGCGATTGGAGCCGCCACGCAGGCGAAAGAAGCCAAACGCGAATTCATGTTGTTGGTGTATGCCGAAGGTACAAAGCTATACGTGCCGGTCGAACGCCTGGATTTGGTGCAAAAATTTTCGAGCGGCGAAAGCAGTGAACCGAAACTTGATAAGCTCGGCGGCATCGCGTGGGCAAAGACCAAAGCCAAAGCCAAACGGGCGATGCGTGATATGGCGGAAGAGTTATTGAAGCTTTACGCCGAACGCAAGCTCGCCGCGCGCAAACCGTTCAGCAGCGATTCGCATTGGCAGGCAGAGTTTGAAGCGGCCTTCCCCTATGAACTCACACCCGATCAGGCGACAGCCGTCGCGGACGTGAAGAAGAGTATGGAAGAGCCAATGCCGATGGATCGTTTGCTGTGCGGCGATGTCGGCTACGGCAAAACCGAAGTGGCGATGCGTGGGGCATTCAAAGCGGTAATGGACGGCAAGCAAGTCGCGCTACTGGCACCGACAACCGTGCTCGCATACCAGCATTTCCAAACCTTCAAATCGCGCTTTGCACCGTTCCCGGTGACGGTGGAATTGCTCTCGCGGTTTCGCAATGCGAAGGAACAAAAAGAAGTCGTCGAAGCCATTGAAAAAGGCCGCGTGGACATCATCGTCGGCACGCATCGCATCCTGTCGCGCGACATGGTTTTCAAGGATTTGGGCCTCGTGATCGTGGACGAAGAGCAACGCTTCGGCGTCGCGCACAAGGAACGCTTGAAGCAGCTCAAGAAGCGCGTAGACGTGCTGACGATGAGTGCCACGCCGATTCCGCGCACGCTGAATATGTCGCTGATGGGTTTGCGCGATATGTCCGTGATCGAAACGCCGCCGCGTGATCGTTTGGCGATTCAAACCAACGTCGTTCCGTTCACCGAACAAATCGTGCGCGCCGCGATTGAGCAGGAGCTACAGCGCGAAGGGCAGGTTTTCTTTGTTCACAACCGCGTCGAATCCATTGATGAAATTGCCGCACTGATAAAACGCATCGTGCCGCAGGCCCGCATCGTCGTGGCACACGGGCAAATGGGCGAAAAGGAAATGGAGCAAGCGGTGCTGGATTTCGTCGCGTACAAATTCGACGTGCTGGTGGCGACGACAATCATCGAAAACGGCATAGACATTCCGCGCGCGAACACCATCATCATCAACCGCGCTGATGCTTATGGCCTGTCGCAACTGTATCAATTGCGCGGTCGCGTCGGTCGCTCCAATCGCCGCGCGTATGCCTATTTGTTGATTCCGGGCGAAGCCGCGCTGACACCAATTGCGCGCAAACGCCTCGCCGCAATTCGTGAATTTTCGGATTTGGGCGCAGGCTTTCGCATCGCTGCGTTGGATTTGGAATTGCGCGGTGGCGGCAATTTGTTGGGTGGGCAACAGTCGGGACACATTGATGCAATCGGCTTTGATTTGTACTGCCAAATGCTGGAGCGCACGGTCAACGAATTGCGCGGCGAAGACATCGTTGAAGAGATCACCACACAACTGAATCTCGGCGTAGACACGCGCATCCCGGACGAATACATCAACGACATGAGCCAACGTTTACGCACCTACAAACGCATCGCCTCAGCTCGTAGTGATGAAGAGTTGGCAAAGATTAAAGACGAAATTTCAGATCGTTACGGGCGGTTGTTAGAATCGGTCGAGAATTTGTTTGCCTACGCCAAAGTGCGCCGCGAGGCTGAAAACTTAGGCATTCTGGCGATTGATCGCATCGCCGATTCGTTGAGCATTCGGCTCAGCGAAAAAGCGCGCATCAATCCTGAAGCGTTAATGAAACTGCTTGCTGAAAATCCGAATGCGAAGTTCACGCCGAACGGAGTTTTGCGCGTGAAGATGTCCGAAGCCTTAGTTGATATGGCGCAGCGCGTGTTCCACACCTTGCAGGACTTGTTGCGACGGTTGGCGGTCACCTAATCCCTCATCCAGAATTGCGGTTCGTGATGCGCCCCGCTACAATGGCGCATCGTAGTTCGCAACAACGCAAATCCCTCTCTTTCGTAAAACGTATGTCAGCAAAACTTTTTTCCTTGTTCGCAGTTGTACTGCTGCTGGTTGGTCTATCTCATGTGACGTTCGCGCAATCCGTAGATGATTTACAGCGTCAATTCCAAACGCCGCCAGACGAAGCTCGTCCGATGATGCGTTGGTGGTGGTTTGGCCCCACCGTTACGAAAGCCGAGCTTGAACGTGAAATGCGTTTGATGAAAGAAGGCGGCATCGGCGGCTTTGAAATCCAGCCGCTGTACCCCGTCGTACTCGATAACCCCAGCAAAGGTTTGAAGTCGCTCCCGTTCCTGTCCGATGAATTTATGGACGCGCTGAAGTTTACGCAGGAAAAGGCCCGTGAATTGGGCTTGCGCGTGGATTTGACGATTGGCAGCGGCTGGCCGTTTGGCGGGCCGAGCGTTCCCGTCACCGAAGCCGCCGGGCGGTTGCGCGTGGATCGCGTAAAAGCCACTTCGCGCCGCATACCACTTCCCCCAATGGCTGAAGGCGAAAAGTTGTTGGCCGTATTTTCTGGCACGCGCGAACTGACGGATGTGCGCGATGGCGCGGTATGGTTGCCGGACAACACGCCGACCGAAGTAATGTTTTTTATCGCAGGTCGCACTGGACAACAGGTCAAACGTGCGGGCGTCGGGGCAGAAGGGTTTGTGCTGGATCATTACAGTCGCCCCGCGATTGACAACTATTTGAAAAACGTTGGCGACCGCTTGCTGCAAAGCTTCCGGGGCAATCCACCATATGCGATTTTCTGCGACAGTTTGGAAGTGTTCAGTTCCGATTGGACAGAAGATTTTCTGACCGAATTTCAGCAACGACGCGGCTACGATTTAAAGCCGCTGCTGCCTGCGTTGGTGACAGACATCGGCCCTGAAACCGCCAGCATTCGGCACGATTGGGGACGGACGATGACGGATTTGCTGAATGAGCGATTCATGATTCCGATGCAAGCCTGGGCCAAGCGCAACAACACGAAATTCCGCATTCAAGGCTACGGCATCCCGCCTGCAACGATTGGCAGCAATGCTTACGCCGATATCACCGAAGGCGAAGGCTCACATTGGAAAACATTGCGCGCGGCACGTTGGGCGTCGTCGGCGAATCATATGTTCGGGCGCAACGTTACGACTTCCGAAACCTGGACGTGGCTGCATTCGCCCTCGTTTCGCGCGACGCCGCTCGATACCAAAGCCGAAGCCGATTTGCATTTCCTGCAAGGCATCAACCAATTGATTGGGCACGGGTGGCCGTACACCGCCGAAGGACAACCGTATCCTGGCTGGCGTATGTATGCCGCAGCGGCATTCAATGAGAAAAATCCATGGTGGATCGTGATGCCCGATTTGTCGAAGTATTTGCAGCGCGTAAGTTGGATGATGCGGCAAGGCCAACCCGCGAATGACATCGCGTTTTACTTGCCGAACAGCGATGCGTGGGCCGGATTTGTTAGCCCGAAAGTTCATTACATGATTGAGGCATTGAAGCAACGCATCGGCGATCCGGTCATCGCGCGCACGCTCGAAGCAGGCTACAACCTGGATTTCTTTGACGATGACGTGTTGCAGCAAATCGGCAAAGTCGAAAAAGGCGCGCTCGCACTCGGAGTCAATAAATATAAAGCGGTGATCCTGCCGAACGTCGAACGCATTCCGCTACCGACGCTGCGCAAGCTGGAAGAATTTGCGAAGAATGGCGGTATCGTGATTGCTGCACGGCGCATTCCGAATATTGCGCCAGGTTATAAAGCAACGGATGCCGAACGTAGCGAAATCCGTGCAATTGCGGCGCGCTTATTTGAAGGTCCAAACGCTGCCGCGCATTTTGTCGCAGACGAAGCAACGCAACTCGCGCCGAAACTGAATGCCGTAATGACGCCGGATGTGAAACTGCAACCTGCGGTCGCGGACATCGGCTTCATTCATCGTCACGCGGAAAATGCTGAGATTTATTTTCTGGCGAATTCGTCGAATCAAACGCATCGCGTCAACGCTACGTTCCGCGTGCAAGGCTTACAGGCAGAATTGTGGAATCCGCTGGATGGCAGCGTCGCTCCGTTGGCAACGCAAGCCGCAACAAACGGCACAGTTTTGTCACTGGAGTTAGAGCCGTATGGCTCGCGCGTTGTGCTCTTTTCCAAACGTGCCTTGGGCAAACCCACAACGACGGTGGCGACCAACGTTGCACCGTTGGATTTAAGTCGTGATTGGCGCGTGACATTCGGACAGCAACAAACTGTGATGTCAACGTTGCATTCGTGGGCAGAAGACGAAGCCACGCGGTTCTATTCCGGCACGGCGACGTATGAAAAAACATTCACTGTGACGGACGCAATGCTGCAATCCGGGCAGGAAGTTCGATTGGACTTTGGCCCCGGTCAGGCCATCCCCGAACAACCGCGCCGCAATGGCATGCGGGCGTGGTTCGACGGGCCGATTCGTGAAGCTGCGGTCGTGTACGTTAATGGTCAGCGCGCCGGGGCTATGTGGTGTCCGCCGTACACGCTCAATGTCACGAAGCTGCTCAAACGTGGCGAGAATCAGTTGCGCATTGTGGTGGGCAACACGGCAATTAACCATCTGGCCGGACAGCGCCTGCCGGATTACAAATTGCTGACGCTGCGCTACGGCGACCGCTTCCAACCGCAGGACATGGAAAATTTGCAGCCGTTGCCGTCAGGATTGCTGGGAACGGTACAACTTGTGGGGACAACGCAAAAATAATTTGGCGGTCAAAAACATTCCATACCATTGCAGCGACAAGGATTCCAATGGTACTGTCGCGCCGCTGGGCATTGCTGGGAATTTCAAACAATTCAGTAGCGCGTGTTTCTTATCAAGTAGACGCTACAAAAAAACAGACAAATAAGCGTAAGCAAATGAACCCATTACCTTGCGCGATAGCGTACCTCTCGGATTGCCGCGATTTATAGAAATCCGCTTGCTACCGCGTGCGGTACTGTATCCAGAAAGTGACCCTTTTCCTTGGAGACTCCACAATGCAGACAAATACACCCTCTTTACATCGCAGGTTACTCTATGCGGTTTTTCTCAGTTTGTTGCTCAGCCTGACGGCTTGGGCGCAAATCAAATCCAGCACCATTACCGGAACCGTGACCGACAGCACGGGCGCAGTGATTCCCAGCGCAACCGTAACGGTGATCAATCAGGAGACTAACGTTGCGACCACAACGGTAACGGACGAGTCGGGCAGCTTTACTGTGCCGTACCTCGCGCCCGGCCTGTACACGGTCAACGTCGAAAAAAGTAACTCCGGGTTTTCCAAAGCCAGCCGGACAAGTATTTCGCTTTCGACGACGCAAACCGTAAAAGTCGAGATTGCCTTGCAGGCAGGCGGCGCGACCGACACCGTGACAGTGACGGCGGACGCAGCGGCGTTGCAAACCTCCAATGCCATTGTCGGCGGGCAGGTGAATGAACGCCTCGTGCAAGTGTTGCCGAATATCACGCACAATCCGTTTGCGTATGCGACCCTGCAAGCGGGTGTGATTCCTCGCGGCGCATTCAACAATACGCAGAACACGTTTTCATTCGGCATCGGCATTGACGGACGGCGGCAGGCTTCGGCGATCAGCATCAATGGCGGCTCGGCCTTCTCCAACGACATCATTTTGGACGGTGTTAGCGTGCAAGGCTCGGCATGGAACGAAGCTGCCGTGTTGCCGAATCAGGAATCGTTGCAGGAAGTCAAAACCATCGTCAACAATTACACCGCCGAATATGGCCGCGCGCAGGGCGTCATCATTTTCACCACCAAAGGCGGCAGCAACGAATGGCACGGCTCCGGTTTCTGGCGCATTCGCAATGAGGCGCTCAATGCCAATAACTTTTCCGACAATGCGCGCAACGTTCCACGCGGGCCGTTCAAATCGCACACGTACGGCGGCACGTTTGGCGGACGCATTTTGCGTGACCGCGCATTTTTCTTTGCGAGTTATGAAGGGTTGGAGTTCAACCGCAATTACGACTTTTTGAAAACCGTGCCGACGGCGGCGGAACGCGCAGGTGATTTCAGCCAGACGCTGGTCAATGTCAGCGGACGTGCCGTGCCGATCAAGATTTTCGATCCGTTCAATTCGACGCGCATCGGCACAACTTCGTCATATTTGCGCGCGCAATTCCCCACCTTCACCGATGCAGCAGGTGTCGTGCGCACATCGCCGCTGCCGGCCTCGCGGTTGAATCAACAAGGCTTGGCTTTTTTGAAAGCCTATCCGATGCCCAATCGCACGCCGGAAGACGTTTTCAACCGCAACAACTTTTTCTATCGCGGGCTGCAACAGTTCAGCAAAAACAATATCAACTCGCGCGTAGATTGGAACTGGGGCAAGCATAATTTTTACGGCACAGGCGGCATTCAGTTAGGCCGCATCGTGACGCCGCGTTCGTGGGGGCCGGACAATCGGTTTTACAGTCGCAATGAAATGGCGGGCAATCAGCAACCTGACAAGAATCCTTACATCTCAATTGGCGACACGTGGTCGGTTTCACCCAACATCGTCATTGACGCGCGCATCGGCGTGAATCGCATTCAGAGCGACAACGAGGCGGATGTTTTCGAGGATTTCGATTACGGTCAATTCGGCATTCCCAGCCAGATTCTGGCCTTGAGCGTGATTCCCGGCGCGCCGCCTTCGTTTGCGCCCGGCGGCGGACTCAGTCCGTTACACGACGGACAGTTCATTCACAAACGCGAACGCCAGACCAACACCGACGCCAACGCCAGTATGACGTGGACGCGCGGGCGTTGGACGCACAAGTTCGGCGGAACCTATCGTGTGATGTTGTCGAATTATACCGACCCGCACGATCCGTTTCAGGTACAAACCGGCGCGGAATACACACGGCAAAACATCAACGCCAGCGGCTCGACCTCGGGCTTGACCGTACCCGACGCTTCATTTGGAGGCTACGGCCCGGCTTCGATTGCGCTTGGCGCAGGCTTTATGGAAGAGCGTTCAGGTTTCGCCGTGCGGCTGGCACTAGCGCAAAAATACAGCGCGCTTTACACGCAAAACGATTGGAGAGTGAGCGACAAGCTGACGGTCAATCTGGGCTTGCGCTGGGACGTGCAACCGGGGCCGACCGAGCGGTTCAATCGCATCAGCGCGCTTGATTTGGATCAGAAAAATCCGTTCGGCACGACCGGGCGCATCATCTTCCCCGGCGTCAACGTAGATCGTCGCAATATGTGGCCGACCGAATGGAATAACTTCGGGCCGCGTCTGGGCTTCGCCTGGCAATTGCAAAATTCGACGGTGCTGCGCGGCGGTTATGGGCTGACATATATTCCCTCGAACACGGGGTACAACGATGGGCCGGGCTTTTACGGCGCGGGGCCGTTCTCGCCCGCGACTGCGACCAGTTCACTTAATCCAGGGAATGCCACGACACCTTACGGAACCAATCCCGTCGGCACGCTGATTGGGCCGTTCAATTCACTGGCGGTCAGCCCGATTGTGTTGCCCATCGGCGCGGATGAAAAGAATCCGGGTATTTATGGCGGCCTCGTGCGGCGCTTCCCGCAAAATTACCGCAACGGTATCGTGCAGCAATGGAACCTGATCGCTGAGAAAAAATTTGGCAACGATTGGGTCACTTCGGTGGGCTACATCGGTTCGCACGGCAGCCGCTTGCAAGTGACGTTCATCAACGTGAACAACCCGCAATTTGTAGAACCGACGGTGTTGACCGATTGGCGCAATCAGTATGTTGCGTCGAACGGCACAGTCAATCCTTCGACGCAACAGATTCCGAATCCATTCCAACCGGCGACGGGCGATTTGATTCCGTTCGGCGCGGGTAACATTCGCAACCGTACGATTCCGCGCATTGAAACCTTCCTGCCTTACCCGCATCAGGGCAACGCGATTCACTACACCGTGGGTGAATCGGATTACCACGGCTTGCAATTGCAAGTGACGCGACAATTCAGCAAAGGATTGCAATTCAATGCACATTACACTTGGTCGAAGCTGATTGAGTTCAGCAGCTACAACGCGGCGAACAATCAGAATTTCTCAGATGGCGGCAGCACCAACGGCTTCAGCAACATTCGCCCTGAAGCCTGGCGCACGAATCGCAAGATTTCGACCAACGACATCCCGCATCGGTTCGTGGCGTCGTATATTTACGAACTGCCGATTGGCGGCGGCAAGTTGCTTGATCTGAGAAACAACATCGCCAACAAACTGATCGGTGGTTGGCGCATTGGCGGTTCATTCAATGCTTCCAGCGGATTCGTCCAACCGATCTCGAACGGCGGCACGAATTCTATCAACGGCTTGCCTGACCGCTTGCCGGGCGTAGACATCGAATTGCCGAAGAACCTGCAAAAATGGTACGACGGCAAAACGCAAGTCACATTGCCGAGCGGACGCGTGATTACGCCGTGCAATCGTTGCTTCCTGAAATACAACATTGATGCTTTTGCCGGGCGAATTGTCACCACGCCGAACGGTTCCGTCGTGCCTGATCTTTTCTGGTACGGCACATCGGCAGCGACCTTCAACGATCTGCGCGCGAATGGAGCGTGGAACGCCAATATGTCGCTGGAGAAATCGTTCAAGATCGGCGAGAAATTCAATCTGGAACTCGCTGCGCAAACGTCGAATATTTTCAATCACACGACGTTCCGTCCGGGCGTACAAACCTCGTTCGGCGGCACAGTGATTCCGGCAACCATCACGGCAAATCCGACGTTGAATTTGAAACTCGGACAGTTGCAGGACGTGGCGAATACGTGGGGCGCATTCACGCAAAACACGTATGATCCGCGTCAGATTGAATTTGTGATGAAGCTTCGATTCTAAAACTAAGAAGTATATTTTCTTTGCAGGGCAGGCCACTCGGGCCTGCCCTTTCTTGTTCTGTTTGATCGTTATGGCTATGATGACGCGGTTACGTCACAACTCAATATTTTCAAAGCAGGTCACGATGTCTTTCAAAATTATTCTTGCCGGATTCCTTTGTATAGCTCTGGCTGCATTTCCCCTTGCCGCGCAAAAACGCCCGAAAATATTAGGCGTCGGACACATGGCGATCTTCGTGAGTGATGTCGAAAAAGCACGTGGGTTTTACCGCGACTGGCTCGGCTTTCAAGAACCGTTCGATCTGAAAAACGCCGATGGTTCGCTGAGCCTGACATTTTTCAAGATCAACGAGAATCAGTACATCGAAGTCTTTCCGGGCTTGAAGCCTGAGCAGGATCGGTTGAATCACATTTCGTTTTACACCGACGATGCGGAAGGTTTGCGCAAGTATTTAGCCGCAAAAGGGTGGCAAACTCCGGCCAAGGCCAACCAGGTTCGCATCGGCAACACCAGCTTCAATGTGAAAGACCCGGATGGGCACACGGTCGAATTCACGCAGTACGAACCGAAGGGCTGGACGCGCCGCGAGCAAGGCAAATTCCTGAGCGATGCCCGCATCTCGACGCGGATGATGCACGTTGGAATTATTGTTGGCGATGCGCTGGCTTCAATGAAATTTTATACCGATCTGCTGGGGCTGAAAGAATTCTGGCGCGGCAATGCGCGCAACACCGACACCGTGTCGTGGATCAATATGCGTTTGCCCGACAGCGAAGATTACGTCGAATACATGCTGTATTCGCAAATGCCCGCGCCAACGCAACGCGGCTCGCAGCATCACATTTGTCTGGAAGTGCCGGACATCGAAAAGGCGCTCGCCAAGCTTGAAGCGAATCCGTATCGCAAGACGTACACGCGCCCCCTGGAAATCCGCACGGGCGTCAATCAGCGCAGGCAGTTGAATCTCTTCGACCCCGATGGCACGCGCATCGAATTGATGGAGCCTCGCACAGTGACGGGACAACCGCCACCGTCGTCCACCTCGCCGCTGCCTCGCAAGCAGTAAGAAATTAACCACCGGGCACACGGAGAGCACAGAGATGTTTTCAATTGGATTTACAAGATAAACAAGATGGATTTGGATTGATCCTGTCAGTCTTGTAAATCCTGTCTGATCTTTCTCCGTGCTCTCCGTGCCCTCTGTGGTTCTATTCAAATGGAGAATGCTATGACTCAACATCGCAAATCATCTCGTCGCCAGTTTCTCAATCAAGCCACCGCCGCTAGCATCGTCACGATTGCTGCACCGGCTATCGTGCGCGGGCGTGGGCTGAACGACAAACTGAATCTTGCCATCATCGGCGCAGGTGGACGCGGCGCGGCGAACCTGAAAGATGTCGAATCCGAAAACATCGTGATCCTCTGCGATGTGAACGAAGAAGGCATCAATAAAGCCGCAGCGAAACATCCGCAGGCGCGCAAGATCGTGGATTTCCGCAAAGTCTACGACCACGCCAAAGACTTCGACGCCGTTGTCATCAGCACCGCCGAACACACGCACGCCTTTGCCACGCTGCCCGCGCTGCAACTCGGCAAACACGTCTATTGCGAAAAGCCGCTGACGCATAACATCTGGGAAGCGCGCGTGATCCGCGAAGCCGCGAAGAAAGCCAAAGTCGCTACGCAAATGGGCACGCAGATTCACGCCGGAGACAATTACCGTCGCGTCGTTGAACTGATTCAGACCGGCGCGATTGGCAACGTCACCGAAGCCCACGTCTGGGTTGGTCGCGCGTGGGGTTGGCATACGAGCGAAGCCGAAGCGACCGCCGCGAAAGACATCGTCTTCGTGCAAAATCGTCCGACAGTTGCTGATCCGATTCCGCCGATTTTGAATTGGGAATTATGGCTCGGCCCTGCACCCAACCGTGACTTCAATAACGTCTATTTTCCGGGGCCGAAATGGTATCGCTGGTGGGATTTCGGCAACGGCACGATGTCCGATTTAGGCAGCCATTGGATTGACCTGCCGTTCTGGGCCTTGAAGCTGGATCATCCGCGCACGATTGAAGCGAGTGGCCCGCCCCCGCATCCCGAAATCGCGCCCGCTTCGATGCAGGTCACGTACAATTACGGCAAGCGCGGCAACTTAGCGCCCGTCCAACTGACATGGTATCAAGGCACGAACAAGCCGAAGATTTGGACAGACAACGGCATCCCGCAATGGAATTCCGGCGTGCTGTTCGTTGGCGACAAAGGCATGCTGCTCGCCGATTATGGCAAACACACGTTGCTGCCCGAAGCGAAATTCGCTGACTTCAAACGCCCCGATCCCTTCATCCCGAAATCGCTCGGCCATCACGCCGAATGGATTCACGCCTGCAAAACCGGTGCGCCAACGACGTGCAATTTCGAGTACGCCGGATGGTTGACCGAAGCGAATCACCTCGGCAATGTCGCCTATCGCGTCGGCAAGAAGTTGGAGTGGGATCATAAAAAATTGCGGGCGAAGAATGCACCGGAAGCCGAGCGGTTGATTCATCGGGAATATCGCAAGGGGTGGAAATTGGTTTAATTGTAGTCACGATGTCATTCAACAACGATGCTCGCATAGTCAGAGACGAAACAATGCCATTAGGCCGTCGCTATATCTCGCTGCGTCATTGCGTAGAGAATCATTGCCCGCTTGGTTTCAATGCTACCTGGAAAGTGCTTGAAACCAAGTTCGGTTTACGAGAAGGGCAAGAGGCTTCCTCGCAAGCACTGATTGCTGCCATCGAATTTCTCCACACAGATCGCCAAGCTTGGCTCAAACTCTTACAAGCACATCAAGAACTCGCTCACTTGCGTTCTAAAAACGGACTCCCCAAACCAAAGATTGTTGTTAAGGGAGATGATTCATAAAGGAGCGGCTAATTATCTCGCTATGCAACTAACTGACATTTTCAATCTTTCCCTCGTAGGTCGTGCTTCGACCGAAGCACTGGAATACGACCGCGCCGACGGCACAACCGCAACATTAACTTTCGGCGACATAGACGCGCGCAGCAATGCGATGGCGCGGGTGTTAACGGATCGTGGTCTCGTACGTGGAGATCGGCTTGGATTCTTTTTGCCAAATTGTGTGGAGTTCATTGATCTGTTTCTGGCGTGCGTCAAACTCGGCGTGATTGTTGTGCCGATCAATGTGCTGTACCGCGAGCGCGAGATCACACATATCGTTTCGGACGCGGAACCGAAAGCCGTAGTCACGAACAAAGACTTGGCACAATTCATTCCGGCAGGCACGAATGTTTGGCGTATTGCAGAACTCGCCGCAGCCACGTCAGCACAGGATGCAACGCGTGTGTGGACGGCGATTGATGGCGATGATCCG